>JAYUSP010000361.1:0-13604 GCA_043755615.1 Betaproteobacteria bacterium | reverse complement strand
AGTGACTGTAGGCAGTGCAGAGAATGTGAGCGCATGCTCCCATTGAATGGATGACACCTTCCACCCGACCCACCGATGTACTTCTGGCGGCTTTTGAGGCCCAGATTGCCTGGTGCGCCAAGCTGCAGTCGCCTTACATGGTGGCGCTGCTCGAGCGTTCGGTTGCCCGGTTGCGTAGCGATGCCGAAGCTGCCGCGATGCTCGCGACCGCCACTGAAGACCCGCATGGCGGGCTGCTGCCGCTGCGATGGGCTGCCGCGGTGCACGACCTCGCCTTGCAGCAGCGTGAACCCTGGGCCTCGCTGGTACAGGTGGCAGTGCGGTCAGGCCGTGCCGCGGCAGTCGACCTCGATGCCGCGATCGATGCGCTGCTCGCCGACGAGCGCGAGCACCTGGCCCGCTTTTTGAGTTCGGCTCCGCAGACGAACGAGGTGCAGCGCAGTGTGGTGCTGCTTCCGGGTCTGCTGCACATCGCCAGCGAGACCGGGCTGCCGCTGCATCTGCTGGAGCTTGGCGCCAGCGCGGGCCTGAACCTGTGGTGTGACCGCTGGTTTTACGACCATGGGGTGTGGCGCTGGGGTGACCCCGCCAGCCCGCTGCGCCTGCAGGCCGAATGGCGGGGGCCGGTGCCGGCGCATCAGGCCGCGATGACGATCGCCGGCCGCAGCGGCTGCGACCTGGCGCCGATCGACATCAACCTGCCTGCACACCGGCGCCACCTGGCGGCCTATGTCTGGGCTGACCAGACGGCCCGGCTGCACCGCTTGGAAACGGCACTCGAAGCCGCCGCGCGTTGGCAACGTGCCGAAGGCCTGATGGTCGAGCCGATGGCCGCGGCGGCGTTTGCGGCGCGCGAACTTGCGCAGCCGCGCGAAGGCCAAACGACGGTGATCTTTCACACGATCGTCTGGCAGTACCTGGGGGCGCAAGAGAAGCAGCGGCTGCACGAGATCATCGAAGCCGCGGGCGCCCGCGCGACCGCCGCCGCGCCCCTGGCGTGGCTGAGCCTGGAGCACCCAGCCGGCGTTCCGGCGCCTGAGCTGCGCTGCCGCGTCTGGCCCGGCGGCGCGACGCGACTGCTTGGCCTGGCCCATCCGCACGGCAACTGGGTTGATTGGCGGGTTGATTGGCGGGTTGATGGGTGGGCGAATCGGCAGCCGGCGCGATGAAGCTGCAACTGCTGTCCGACCTGCATCTCGAAACCGAGGCCTTCGACCCCGAGCCGGCGCCTGGCGCCGAGCTGCTCGTGCTTGCTGGCGACATCGACGCGACCTGGGTTGGTTTTGAGAGATTCCGCGGCTGGCCGGTGCCGATGATCCTGGTCGCCGGCAACCATGAGTTCGACAACCGCGAACTGCGCAGCGCCTGGCCGGCGCTGCGTGCGCATTGCGCGCAAATCGGCATCCAGTTGCTGCAGCGCGAGTCGGTCGTCGTCAGCGGAATCGATGGCCGCCGCGTGCGCCTGGTCGTCTGCACACGCTGGAGCGACTTCGATCTTTTCGGCGCCGCCCGGCGTGACCGTGCGATGCGTGCCGCGGGTTACTTTCTGCGCCTGATGGCGGCGCAGTGCGACGGCGCGCCGCTGGACGCCCAGGCATTGCGCGCCGAAGGCCTGGCCTGCCGCGCCTGGCTCGAAGCCGAGTTGGCGCTGCCGCCGGCCGGCCGCTGGGACGCCACCGTGGCCGTGACCCACTTCGCGCCCAGCCTGCGCAGCGCCGACCCGCGCTACGGCGCGCAAGCCGGCACGGCAAGTTTCTGCAACGCCGACGACGACCTGGTCAGCCGCGCCGACCTCTGGCTGCATGGCCACTTGCATTGCCGACACGACTACCGCGTCGAGCGCCCTGGGCGTGCGCCGAGCCGTGTCGTCTGCCAGGCACGCGGCCTGGCCAGCAAAGGGGAGGCAGAAGGCTTTGATGCGCTGCGGGTGATCAACGTCTGATCGAACATCGAGCCGGCTTGACCCGCGGCAAACGGGCGTGGTGGGCAATTGCGAATGGCTCGGCGGTGCACACCGCTACACCTTGCTGCACTGCGTGCGAGTTCGTGGCGTGTCCCGGGTCGGCGGCGGACTACATCGCCGTGGCGGCGCAGAAGGGCCGCTTCGACTTGATCATGATGGGCTCGCACGGCCAAGGCTCGCTGGCCAACCTGGTCATGGGGTCGGTCGCGACCAAAGGCATTGCACACTGCAAGACGCCCGTCCTTTTGATTCGTTAGCCATCTGCACCTCGATGCAGGACACGCCGGCTGCGCGCCGTTGTACGGCGTCGGCACGGGCTCAGCTGGGCCGCGAAGCGAGTCCGTTGAAGCAGATCTGCAGCGCCCACGCGACGATTTGTTCGTCGCTGTACGCGCCGCCGGCTTTGAGCACCGCCGGCACCGGGTCGCAGGCGCGCGCGAAGAGCGTGAACAGCACCACCTCTGGCGGCAGCGTGCGGTCGATCAGGCCTTCGAGCTGGGCCTTGACGATCCAGGCGCCGAGTTGATCGCTGGCCTGCGTCAGCAGCGCCAGGTACCGCGGGTGCCCCATCAGCTCGGCGCGCAGGCGCGAGTTCTGCGAGGGCAGGATCGGCATCTCGCCGGCGAGCTGCTGGCGCAGCGCCCAGCGCGTGACCTCGCGCAATCGATCCGCCGCGCTGGCAGCATGCCGCGCCGACTGCTCGCCGATGATCTCCAGCGTGCGCTCAAGCACACGCACCATTGCGGCGGCGGCGAGCGCCTCTTTCGACACAAAGTGTTTGTACAGGCTCGCCTTGGCGATGCCGACATCGGCGGCGACCTCGTCCACCGTCATCAGGTCGAAGCCCTTTTCGGCGAGCAGTCGGTTGACCGACGCGACGATCGCGTCCTCGCGAACCTGAAGTACCTGCTGTCGGAATGCACCACGAGCCATCGGACGATTGTAGGTCGTTGACCGATGTCAGCGACTCCGGCGTCTGGTTTTGAACTCGGCGGTCGCGAGTCGAACCGCGCTGCCGCCAGCGGATTCAGTGAGAGCTTGGCCTCAGCCGCGTGGCGCGCTGCGCCGGCTGGCCAGGCGGCGCCAGAAACCCAAGTCGCGGGTGCTGGTCGGCGCTGGCGCTGCGGCGACCTCGGCGGCCATCGACAGCTCCAGTCCAAAGGCCGTGCCGTAGTCGGCAAAGTCGGGCTGGGCTGGCCATTGACGCGCTTTGTGGCGGCGAAAGAGTCGCGCTGCGGTCGAGATGCTGGCCATGCGGTTCACCCTGATGTCGAAGGTCTTTGGTCGTGACGCAGTGTCGGCTTTTCAAGCCGGCAGATGCGCCGGATGTGCCGGGTCAACGTGTGCCAGTTCACGCGCTGCGGCAAATCGTGCGCCACCGGTTCGTCGCTAGAATCCGCCCCCTCCTGTCCACCCCCGCCAGCCGCGCCGCAAGGCGCGGATGCGCCCGTGCCATCCCGTGCCCACGCCCCGCTTCTGCGCGATCGACTTCGGCACATCTAACTCCGCCGTGGCACTGCCCCAGCCCGCGGGCGGTGTGCGGCTGGTCGAGCTCGAGCCCGGCTGGCGCACCATGCCCACCGCGGTGTTCTACCGAGCCGATGGCCCGGCGCATGCCGAGCCGCTGCGCGAGTACGGGCGCGCCGCGGTGTCGGCCTATGTCGATGGGCTGGACGGCCGCCTGATGCGGTCGATGAAAAGCATTCTCGGCTCGCCGCTGGTCGAACAAAGTACCGATGTCGGCGGTGGCCGTGCGGTGCCGTATATCGACGTCATCGCGGGGTATCTGCGGCGCCTGAAATTCCTTGCCGAAGAACAAGCCGGTGGCGCGATCGAGCGCGTCGTGCTCGGGCGGCCGGTGTATTTCATCGACGACGATCCGGCGCGCGACGCCAAGGCGCAGGCTGCTCTCGAATCGGCAGCACGCTCGGTCGGCTTCAAACAGGTGCGCTTCCAGTACGAGCCGATTGCCGCGGCGCTCGACCACGAGCGCAGCGTGACTGACGAGCAGTTGGTGCTGGTCGCTGACATTGGCGGCGGCACCTCGGACTTTTCACTGGTGCGGGTGGGCCCGAAGCGCCGCGCCAGGGTTGATCGGCAGAGCGACATCCTGGCCAACCACGGCGTGCATATCGCCGGCACCGACTTCGATCGCCGGGTCGAGCTGGCGACGATCCTGCCGCTGTTCGGCCTAGGCGCGCTGGGCCCGGCGTTGCGCGGCGAGCCGGCGCGCGAAGTGCCGAGCGGCGTTTATTTCGACCTCGCGACCTGGCACCTGATCAACACCGTATACAACCCGTCGCGCGTGGCCGAGTTGCGCCGTATGCGCGGCTACTACGCTGAACCGCGTCACCACGACCGCCTGATGACGGTGCTCCACGACCGCCTCGGGCATGCGCTGGCGGCAGCTGCCGAACAGGCCAAGATCGACGCCGCCTCGGGCGGCCATGCCGGCATCGACCTGTCGGTTGTCGAAGCCGGGCTGCACGCCGCGCTGGACGAACACCGAGCCGCGCAGATCATCGACGCCGACTGCGAACGCATCGTCGCGGCCGCACAGCAAACGGTGCTGATGGCCGGTATCGGCGCGACCGCGGTGGACGCGCTGTATTTCACCGGCGGCTCGACCGGGCTGCTGCCGCTGGTCGAGCGCATCGCGGCGATTTTCCCCGCTGCGCAGCAGATTCGCGGCGACCGCTTCGCCAGCGTCGCCCGGGGCCTGGGCGAACATGCACTGCGGGTGTTCGGGCCGGCGGCCCGCTAGCCAGCGAATGCGCGCTCAAGCCGCGCTCAAGGCGCGCAAGCCGCGCTCAGGGCGCAGCGACAAACCGGTTGCCGTTGGCCTTGTAGCGATCGATCTCGCGGCGCAGGTCGGTGAGTTCTTCGCAGCTGCCTGCGCAGGCGCGCTGCAGCGTTGCCAGATGGCGCTCGGCGCGTGCCAGGTCGCCAGTCATCAGTGCCAGCTCGCCGTCGTATTCGAGCGCGCCGCGGTGCATCGGGTCCATCTTCAGCGCCGCTTCGTAGCAGACCCTGGCCTCGGCCAGATTGGGCGACGACTGTTTGCGCAGTGTGTAGCCCATCAGGTTGTGCCAGTCGGCCAGGCCGCTGGCGTTGACGCGGCGCAGTTCGGTCAGTGCCTGGGGCCAGCGTTTGGCAGCGATATGTTCGCGGGCGCTGGCGAGTTTGTCGGCCGGCGCGCCAGCGGCCGGCGGCGGCACCGGGTCTGCCGCGCAGGCTGGCGCGGCCGCGCCAGCGGCGGCGACAAACAGCGTCAACAAGGTCACCGCGGAGGAAGCGGTTCGAGGGCATTTCATCGGCGTCTCCGGGGCGTGGGCGAGCGGGTGTTGCGGGTGGCGGGCGGGCGGTGGCTGCGCAGCGGGCGCTGCGGCCGCGAGATATCGGCAATCAGCAGCACCGCGCGAACTGCATCTTCCACCGCTTCTTCCAGGTCCGCTGGCGGCTCCAGGGTTTCAATCACCGGGACGAGGTCATTCGCATCTTCGAGATCCTCGGGGTCGAAGTTGGCAAAGAGGATCGCCAGCGGCTCGATCAGCGCGTCGTCGCCAATTTGCAGCAGCGCAGGGAAATGTTCCATCGCCGCGGAGAAGCCGGCCACCCAAGGCCGCAGGGTCAGTTGCGGCGGCGCGTCGTCGCCTTCAGCAAACAGCCAGGGATCGAACCACTGCCGGCCGCCGATCACAGCGCCCAGCTCGGCGTGGCGGCGCTGCGCCAGCGTGTGGATACGCTGCACCGCCGGACCCGCTGGCGCCGGCCGGCCATCGACGTCAGTGACAAAACGCAGCCACTGCGCGGGCAGGATTTCGCGCGGCTGCAACAGGACGCCGCACAAAAACCCGTCCAGCGAATCGGCGTCGGGGGCTTCCAGCGGCTCGGGCACCGCGGCGAGCAGCTCACGCAGCTCCAGGATCTCGGCGTCGGTGAGTGGGGGCGGCACAAGGTTCATCGCCAGATTGTCGTCCTAGGGATGGCCGCCCGCCGCGCCGGCGTCTAAAGTCCAATCTCCCAACGACGTCCTTTTCGAAGGACTTAGAAACCCGCCGGCAACCCCGGCGGGTTCTTTTTTTGTCCGCCAGGGCTTCAATGGTCGGTGGCCGACGCTGCCCCTTCATCCCTCATGTCAGCGACCTCGACGCCCGCTTCGCCGAGATCACCGGCCCCAGCACGATCGTCGTCGCACCGGAGGCCACGCATTGGCGTGCCGCTGGTTTGTGGTCAAGGACCCCGACGACAACCTGATGGCCTTGGAGCAGGCAGGCTGAGCCCGGGAAACCGCTGAGCAGTCCCTCACGCTGGGCCTGCGGCGGCGGCCAATTGACTAGACTCAAGCCTCGTCACAGCTGCAGCAGGAGATATCACCATGGGCGCCCCGGAAGCTTTCACCACCACCACCGACGTCGGCCACTGGATTGGCGGCGTGCGCAGCGCCGGCAGCGGCACCCGCACCCAGGCAGTCTGGAACCCCGCCACTGGCGCCGTCGCGCGCCAGGTGCACCTGGCCAGCGTCGACGATGTGGCGGCTGCGGTTGCCGTGGCGCGGGCGGCGCAGCCGGCGTGGGGCGACACCCCGCCGATCCGCCGCGCGCGTGTGCTCAACAACTTTCTGGCGCTGATGAACCAGCACCGCGACGCCATCGCGGCGATGATCACCGCCGAGCATGGCAAGGTCTTTACCGACGCCCAGGGCGAAGTCACCCGCGGCATCGACATCGTCGAATTTGCCTGCGGCATCCCGCAACTGCTGAAGGGCGACTTCACCGACCAGGTCAGCACCGGCATCGACAACTGGACGCTGCGTCAACCGCTGGGGGTGGTGGCCGGCATCACGCCTTTCAACTTCCCGTGCATGGTGCCGTTGTGGATGTTCCCGGTCGCGCTGGCCTGCGGCAACAGCTTCATCCTGAAACCCAGCGAGCGCGATCCGTCGCCCTCGCTGTTCATGGCCGAACTGCTCAAAGAGGCTGGCCTGCCGGACGGCGTCTTCAACGTCATCCAGGGTGACAAGGTCGCGGTCGATGCCTTGCTCACGCATCCGGACGTCAAGGCCCTCAGCTTCGTCGGCTCGACGCCGATCGCGCAGTACATCTACGAAACGGGCGCCCATCATGGCAAGCGCGTGCAGGCGCTCGGTGGCGCCAAGAACCACATGGTCGTGATGCCTGACGCCGACATCGACCAGGCGGTCGATGCCCTGATAGGCAGCGCCTACGGCTCGGCCGGCGAGCGCTGCATGGCGATCAGCGTGGCGGTGCTGGTCGGCGATGTTGGCGACAAAATAGTGCCGCTGCTGGCCGAGCGCGCCAAAGCGCTGAAGATCAAGAACGGCATGCAGCTCGATGCCGAGATGGGCCCGATCGTCACCCGCGAAGCGCGCGATCGCATCGAGAACTACATCGGCGTCGGCGTCGCCGAAGGCGCTCAGTTGGTGGTCGATGGCCGCGGCCACCAAGTCGCCGGGCACGAGGCCGGTTTTTTCACCGGCGGCACGCTGTTCGACCATGTCACGGCGTCGATGCGCATTTACAGGGAAGAGATCTTCGGCCCGGTGCTGGCCTGCGTGCGCGCGAAGGATTTTGGCGCAGCGCTGCAGCTCGTCAACGACCACGAATTTGGCAATGGCGTGTCTTGTTTCACCAGCGACGGTGGGGTCGCGCGCGAGTTCAGCCGGCGCGTGCAGGTCGGCATGGTCGGCATCAATGTGCCGATTCCCGTGCCGATGGCCTGGCATGGTTTTGGCGGCTGGAAACGCAGCCTCTTCGGCGACATGCACGCCTACGGCGAAGAAGGCGTGCGCTTCTACACCAAGCAAAAAAGCATCATGCAGCGCTGGCCCGAGAGCATCGGCAAAGGCGCCGAGTTCACGATGCCGACCGCAAAATAGGCGGCTCGCAGCGACGTGCTCCAAGGCCGCGACGATGGCCGCTCCGCCGAACCTCGACGCTGCTCGCGCGGCCTTCGGCAGCGGCCGTTTTGACGTTGCGCTGCAGATCCTGCGGGCCTTGCCAGCAGCCCAAGTCGACGGCGCCGAGCGCGCCGAAATTGCCCGCCTGCGCTGCCTGTCGGCGTACCGCCTGGGTGAACTCGACGAAGCCGCAACGCTGGTCGGCCAGATCACCGACCCGGCGGGCACCAACGCCGACGATGCCGGCCGCTTCGATATGCTGGCCATCGGCGTCGTCGCTGCCGGTGAGCTGGCGCGTTTCGACGAAGCCATCGAACATCTGCGCCGGCTGCTTTCACAGGCCACGCGTTCCGGCACGCTGGCCGACCATGTGCGTGGCCGCGGTTCGGTGGCGATCTGCTTTGCGCTGCTCGGCGACGCCTGGGCCGGGCAACGTTTGCTTGCCGAGCTGATCGGCCTTTTCCAGGGCCTGCCCGAGCAGTTGCGGCTGGAGGCCACCGCGCGCAACAACCACACGTCGGTGAGCCTGCAACTCGTGCGCCTGGCCAACCAAGGTGGCGACGCGGCGGGCGCAGCAGAAGCGATGGACCACGCCCAGGCCAGCCTGGACCGCAGCGTGGAGATAGCGCAGGCGCTCAATGACCCGCGGGTCAAGGCCTTTGCCGAAGTGCATCAGGGCGAAGTCGCGATGATGCGCGGCGACACCGAGCGCGCCCTGGCACTTCTGGCGCCGGCCGCGGCCGATGCCCAGAGCGCGGGCCTCTGGGCCCACAGCCGCCAACTCCACCTGCTCATCGCCGAAGCCCGCCTGGCCGCTGGCGACAGCCTGTCCGCGTTGGGGCATCTCGACAAAGCCGGTGCCGACCTCGGCGCCGGGCACGAACTTGGCTTGCGCATCCGCGTCCACTCCGGCCTGCACCGCGCCTGGGTCGCACGCGGCGACAGCGCGCAGGCGCTGGGCCACCTCGAGCGCGCGCGCGAACTGGCCCAGTACCGGCAGTACCGGCAGATGCAGGCGCAATCGCGATTTCTGCGCACCCGGCTCGAGTTCGAACACCTCTATCCCTTCCGCGGAAAAACATCCTGAGCATGAATAACCCGCCTTCAACGCCTGCAACTTTGTCCGCGCCTTTGTCGGCAACTTTTCCCGCAGCCCCCGCCCTGGTCTACATGGCGCAGGTGCGCTGCGATGTCGGCCCGGTCGTCTCACTCGGGGGCCCGGCCAAATATGGCGAGCGGCGCTATGTGGCGCTGGGCGGCGGCCGCGTCGCCGGCCCCGAACTCAACGGCAGTCTTGTCGAAGGTGGCGTCGACTGGCAGGTGCAGCGTGCCGACGGCGTGCTCGACATCGCCGCGCATTACGTCATCCGCACCGACGACGGCGCGCTGGTCGAAGTCCAGAGCGACGGCATCCGGCATGCGTCGCCTGAGGTCATGGCGCGCCTGCTGCGCGGCGAGCCGGTCGAGCGTGACGAATATTTCTTCCGCACCTTGATGCGCTTCACCACCGGCGCGCCGGCGTGGGCCCACCTGAACAAGGTCATGGCCATCGCCGCCGGCCAGCGTGCGGCGCGGCAGGTGGTGCTCGATGTCTACCGCTTGACCTGAGCGGCTCTATCCGGCCACCAGCGGCAGCGTGCGACGACGGCGCGCGCCAGCGGCCAGCACCGCGGCGCCACCTGCCAGCAGCAGGACCCAGGTCGACGGCTCGGGCACCTGGCCGACGTAGACGTTGTCCAGCGCGGTGTCCTTGATGCCGCCGCTGGTTGGCAACCATTGCACGCGGCCGATGGCCACGCTGGAGGTGATGCCGACAAAGCCGATCGTCGCCGGCCCTTGGGTCAACGCATAGCTGCCGATGAGCAGGTTGGCGGTGTCGTAGACCTCGACCACGGGTGCCGCAAACTGATTGGTGATCGATGTGAAGCCCACTGCCGTCGGCGCCGGGCCGGCAAAGCTCATCGCGATATCTTCATTGCCGCTCACCGTGAGCACGTTGGATGTCGGGGCGACATCAAAATCGAGCGTCGCGGCAAGGCCACCGGGCACGGCGATGTAGAGGTTGCTCGGGTGCAGAAACGTCACGCTGCCTTCGGTGTACGGGTTGGCGATGCCCGGGGTGTCGGCAGCGGTGCTGAAACCTTCGAAGGTGGCTTGCAGCGTCGACGTGCTGGCGCCCAGAAAACCGGCCATGTTGTCGTAGAACGTCACCGCTGCCGATGCCGGCAGCGTGGCCGCAAGTGCGACGGCGGTCAGCACGGCCTGGGCGGCGCGATGAGCGTGACGGATAGGGTGGGCGGGGTGGGCGTGGCGAGTGATCTTGATGTGCAATGACATGGCGTGCTCCCAGGTTGAGGCCACCATGTTTTGCCGCAACCGGTGCAGGGTCAACCCCCCATCCCGGCGGACCCCCTAGCTTCAACTGCGGTCAACTGCCGATCACGCCGCCATCGGTCTTGCGGATGACCACCGTTGACGATCGTGGCCGGCCGCCGGGCCGAAAGTCGGGCCAGTTGGAAAACTTGGCCGGCTCGGCCGGGTCGCTGCGGTCGCTCGGCGTCTCGCCGGGGTGCTGCACATTGATGAACAGCGTGCGGCCGTCGGGCGTGAAGGTGACGCCGGTGACCTCGCTGTTGGTCGGCGCGGTGAGGAAGCGGCGGATCTCGCCGCTGGCCAGGTCGCAGGCCAGCATCTGGTTGTTGCCGATGCGCGCGAACTCGCCTTTGTACATCTGTGTCGCGTGCGCATCGGTCTGGATCCAGAGCACGCCGCGGGGGTCGAAGCCGATGCCGTCGGCGCAGCCGAAGATGTCGCCCTTGATATTGCCTTTGGCCTCGGCGCGCTCATTCGCCGGGTCGCCGGCCAGCACGAGATGGTTCCACTTGAAGCTGACGGCGTCGGAGTCGCCGGCTTCCTTCCAGCGGATGATGTGGCCCATGGTGTTGTTCGCGCGCGGGTTGGCGGCGTCCACACCCGGCATGTCCTTGGCACCGCGCGACGAGTTGTTGGTCAGCGTGCAGTAGACCCAGCCGCTGCGTTTGTCGATGGCCAGCCACTCCGGGCGGTCCATCTTGGTCGCGCCGAGCAGGTCGCTGGCCTGGCGGGTCTTGACCACGACCTCGCCCGGATCGGCAAAACCGTTCGCGGCAGTCAGCGGCCCCTGGCCCTGCAACATTGGCAGCCAGCGGCCGGTACCGTCGGCGTCGAACCGCGCCACGTACAAGGTGCCATGGTCGAGCAGCGTGCGGTTCGCCTGCGCTTTGCTCAGGCCATTGCCGGCGGGTGCGATGCGGTCGCGGCTGACAAATTTGTAGATGTACTCGAAGCGTGCATCCTCGCCGGAATAGACCACCGCCCGCCCGTCCTGGGTGACCGCCACCCAGGCGCCTTCGTGGGCGGCACGGCCGAGCGCGGTGCGCTTGACCGGAGTGCTCGTCGGGTCGGCCGGGTCGACTTCAACCACCCAGCCGAAGCGGTTCGGCTCGTTGGGGTTTTTGGTCGTGTCGAAGCGCTCGTCGTGTTCGTGCCAGCGGTAGCCCCAACCCTTGTGGCGGATGCCCCAGCGGCGTTCGTGCTCGCTCGGTTTTTCGCCGGCGCTGAAGTAACCGGCGAAATTTTCTTCGCCCGACAGATAGGTGCCCCAGGGCGTCTGGCTGCTCGCGCAATTGTTCAGCGTGCCCAGGGCCAGCAGGCCCGCGGGGTCGGCCGCGGTTTTCATCATCATGTGCCCGGCAGCAGGCCCGCCGATGGCAAACGGCGTATTGCCGGTGAAGCGGCGGGCATAGCGCGACGGCTGCACCATCTGCCAGGCACCGCCTTCGAGCCTGACCTCGATCACCGACAGGCCATGCGCGGCCTGCGATTTTTTGACCTTCTCGGCCGTCCAGGGCACGAGCCCGCCGACATGCAGCAGGCCGTCGTCGGTGTACTCGTGGTTCTGCATCAGCAGGCCGTGTGTCGAGCTGCCGGCGAGCGGGAAAAACTCGATGCCGTCGTGGTGCATGCCCATCTGCACCGACTGCTCGTCGGCGGTGTTCGATGCATCGCTCTTGAAAGCCGGCATGTTGCCGGAGATGCCGACGGGTTCGCCCCAGGGCGCGATGACCGACGCGACATACCCGTCGGCGACGACGAGCTTGTCGCCGACGCCGGGTGCGATGGCCCTGAAACCGAGCTTTGGCGGCGCGTCGTCCAACAGCGAAGCACAGCCCGACAGCGGCGCCAGCAGGCCGGCCACCGAAGCCGCTGCACCGCCGCGCAACACTGTGCGCCGCGACGGGCTCATGACCTCGTGAATGCTCGGGTTGGCCGAGCGGTTGCTGTCTTCCATCAGGTCGAAGTCTTTGGCCATCAGTCTCTCCGGGTTCAGGCACGCAAGGTTATGACAACTGCATGTCGTCGCAGTGTCAGAGTTTTTCGGTCTCGCCAGCGCGCGGCTGCCATTTCATGAGCCGCTTTTCAATGCGGCCGACGGCGCCGTCGAGCACCAGCGCAAATGCGGTGAGCACCAGGATGCCGGCCATCACGGTATTGATGTCGAAGCTGCCTTCGGCTTGCAGGATGAGGTAGCCGACACCCTGGCTCGAGCCGAGATATTCACCGACGACGGCGCCGACAAAAGCCAGCCCGACACTGGTGTGCAGACTCGAAAAAACCCAGCTCGTCGCCGATGGCAGGTAGACATGACGCAGCAACTGGCGCGGGCTGGCGCCGAGCATGCGCGCGTTGGCCAGCACCACCGGGCTGACCTCTTTCACACCCTGGTAGACGTTGAAGAAGACGATGAAAAAAACCAGCGTCACACCGAGCGCGACCTTCGATGCGATGCCGAGCCCGAACCAGACCGAGAAGATCGGCGCCAGGATGATCCGCGGCATCGAATTTAATGCCTTGATATAGGGTTCCAGGATCGCCGACGCCATCGGCTGCAAGGCCAGCCACAGCCCTCCGGCCAGGCCCAACACCGAGCCGATGCCAAAAGCGAGCAGGGTCTCGATGAGCGTGACCGCCAGGTGCTGGTAGATGTCGGCAGCGCCAAAAAACCAGTTCCAGATGCGGCCGGCGACCTTGACCGGCTCGCCGAAGAAAAACGCCGCCTGGCGGTCGTTGTCGAACATGAAGGTCGGCACCAGCCCGGGCGTGGCCAGCAGATGCCACAGACCGAAGACCAGCAACAGCAGACCGAGCTGCCACGCTCGCAGGTTGCCGGGCCGGGGTGCGAACCAGTGCAGCATCGGATGAAAAGTTAGGGCTGGGCGGTGCAAACGCGATGGCAGAGGCGTCGGACCCTCAAAGGTTTTTGCGGTACTGCACAAAACCCGGTTTGTCCGCCACCTGGTCGTAGAGAAACATCGCGTCGGTGTTGCTTTCGTGGGTCAGCCAGTGCACCTTGGTCGCACCCAGGCGCGGCGCCTGTGCGTAGACATGTTCGATCAGCGCGCGGCCGACCCCTTTGCCGCGTGCTTCGGGCGCGGTGAACAGGTCTTGCAGGTAGAGCGAGTTCAGTGGGCTCCAGCAACTGCGGTGCTCGATGAAGTGCACCATGCCGACAACATGGCCATCGATTTCAGCCAAGCCCAGGTGCATCGGCTCGGCCGGGTCGAGCAGGCGCGCCCAGGTGGTCTGCGTCGTCGCCTCGGGCAGATCGACCTTGTAGAACGCCTGGTAACCGCGCCACAGCGGCAGCCAGGCGGCATGGTCGGTGGCGGTGCCAGGGCGGAT
>JAYUSP010000360.1:0-13632 GCA_043755615.1 Betaproteobacteria bacterium | reverse complement strand
AGCAAGGCCGCGTCGAGCGCGTGCCAGGCGCGGTCGAGCTCCACCAGGCGGTTGGTGGGAATCGTCGGCTCCGCCAGCAAGGCGGTCGCGGATTCGATCAATCCGGCCGCGCCGGCCCGGGCCAGGCGCTGCGCCACGGCGCCATCCAGGCGCTGTTTGGCGGCGCTGTGCACGCGCCGGTCATGGGTGCGGAATTCGCGCTCGGCGAGCTTGAGGGCGGCTTCCTCGGCGAGCGCCGCGATGGCCGCGCATTTCAACGCGATCGTGGGCGCCTGCTTGGCCACCTCGAGCAGCGCCGCGTCGTCGCCGGTGGCCGCCTCCAGCCGCGCCTGCCACAGCGCGATGTCCTGTGCCGTGGCGTCCGGCCTGGGCCCTTCGGGCGCGGCAGGTTGGGTCGACGGGGAGTCGGCGGTTGCCGGCGACTCCGGTTTCTTCTTGAACATCCAGTCCATCATGCGGTCTGCGCCTCGATCAAATGGGGGTGGTCGCGGCGCGTCGGATTCGGTGAATCGGCGCGGCGACCGGAGCGCAGTGTTTCACAGAATGTGCCTGACTAGCGTTGATCGCCCCGGCCGCCGGGCAGGGCAGGCCGGCCGCGACGCCGTCTGCCGGGGTCGGCGCCTACGCGCTCCCTTTCTACAATGGCCGCTGATCGCAGCAAGCCAGGGGAATCTTTGATGATCGTCGAGCGCATCTGGACCGGCAACGCCTACCGCAACTTCAACTACCTGATCGCCTGCCCCGACACCGGCGAGGCGTTGGCCATCGACCCGCTGGACCATGAAAAGACCCTGGCCACCGCCAAGCTGCGCGGCTGGCAGATCACCCAGATCCTGAACACCCACGAACACCACGATCACACCGGCGGCAACGCGGCCGTGGTGGCGGCCACCGGCGCCAAGGTCATCGCCCACCACCGCGCCGGCGCGCGCATTGCCGGCCTCGACCGCGGCGTCCAGGCGGGCGATGTGATCAAGGTCGGCAAACATGTCGAGCTGGAGTGCCTGGACACACCGGGCCACACGCTGTGCCACATCTGCCTGCGCTCGCACACCGACCAGCCGGCGCTCTTTTCCGGCGACACCCTGTTCAACGCCGGTGCTGGAAACTGCCACAACGGCGGCGACCCCGGCCAGATGTTCACCACCTTCGCCGAGCAGCTCGCCACGCTGCCCGACACCACGTTGATTTACCCGGGCCACGACTACATCGAAAACAACCTGAAGTTCACGCTGGCGCGCGAGCCCGACAACCTGGCGGCGCAAGCGCTGCTGCCACAGGTGGCGGCGCACGACCCCGCCACCTCGGTCGTCACGACGCTGGAGCAGGAGAAGACCTTCAACACCTTCTTGCGCCTGACGAGTGCCAGCGTGATCGCCAAATTGCGCGAGAGTTTTGCTGACCTGCCGGAGCGACCCGACCCCAGAACCGTGTTCATCAAACTGCGCGAACTGCGCAACAAATGGTGACGTTTTCGGCCGGTCGGCCCCCAAGCATTAGGGATGTCGCTGCCGCGAAGACGGCATAGAGTCGTCTCGATCGATGGCCCCGCCCGCCGGCCACGACTGCGGTCCCTGCGGCGGGTGACTCGGGCACGCCGAGCCAGGCGATCCGGCGGCTTTTTGCGAAAGCCGGTCGTCTTGCTTGCGCGAGGCGTTGCCCTTCGCAAGGAGATCCACGATGGCTACCAAACCCGGCGCCGCCACGAGCGTTGCCGTTCTCGTCCAGCTCAGCGACGCCAAGCCCGACGACAAGCTCGACGCGCTGCAGGCCGTGCTGTTCGATCGCAACGGCGCGGTGGCGGCGTCCACCGTTCTGAAGCTCAGCGCCAAAGGCTCGGTGCTGCTGGCCCAGGGCTCGCTTCAGGCGACACCGCAGCAGTTGCAGTCCGGCCGGCTGGTCGTGGCACCGGTGGTCGGCGACGCCGGTGAGGTTGCGCTGACCCGCCAACGCCTCGAAAAGCAGTTCGGGGGCTACACCGTGCCGCTGCAGCTCGATCTGCGCGAGCCCCGGATCGAGTTGAAAATTCCTCGCCCATACTGGGAACGCTGGCCGTTGTTGTGCTTTTGCTGGATCCGCGGGCGGCTCGTCAAACGCGTTGCCTTGCCGGATGGCACGCTGGTCGATCTGCCTGTCTGCCATTCGCGCGTGACGATCTGCGAGGTCGACCGCTGGCGCCTCATCATCGACCGTTTTCCCTGGGCCGATTTGCTGCGGCTGCGTGAAGACCTGCTGGACGTGATCCGCCGCCGCCTGCCCATCCCCGAGCCCGACCCCGATCCGTTTCCGCACGCGCTGGCCGGGGCCCTGATTCAGCCCCTGTCCCCCGCGCTGCCCCGCCAGGCAAGGCTGCCGGCCGAGGCCCTGCGTCGCATCGGCGTGGCGCAGGACGTGCGGCTGCAGGCCATGGCCATCGCCGAGCCCGCACAGGCATTGTTCGCCGACGCGACGCTGCGGCTGCGCGACGTGAGCGCCGCCGCGCTGCGCGCCGACCTGCTCGCCCACCTCGACGTGTTGCGCCCGTATTTTTGCTGGATCGATTGGCTGGAGCCGTGGTTCATCTACACCCGGCAATGCTTCGGGCCGATCGCAACCGACGAGCAGGGGCGCTTCAGTTTCTTCTACGTGCACAACTGCGGCGACCACGATCAACCCGACATCTACATCTCCGCCGAGCAACTCATCGGCGCCAGTTGGACGACCATCCACGCCCCGCCGCTGCGCTGCCACACGATCTGGAACTACCGCTGCGGCGACGAAATCACGGTGCTCGTCAGCGACCCGCGCGCGCTGCCCTGCATTCCCGATGTGCCCACCGTGCCGCCGGCCGGCGTGGACAAGTGGGTCATGCCGATGGCGATCGGCGGCACCTGGATTCGCGGCACCGCGGCCACCGGCCCCAGCCCGGCCGGCTGGGTGCGGCCCGACGGCATGACCGACTACGGCAGCATCGTCGACGCGCCTTTCGGTGGGACGCTGGGCTTTCGCCAACAGCATTCGCTGTCGATACCCAACCTCGGCGCGGGCGGCCAGTACTTCTACCGCTGGTCGGTCCGGCCCGGCACCTCGGGCACCTGGACCAAATTGCTTGACCCCGTGAGCCGCACCTATGTGCGCGACCTGCCCGGCCCGGCAGTGCAGTTTCCGGCCGTGCAGTTGGGCCCGCAGCCGGGCGAACTGTTCCGCTTCAAGCCGGCCTTGTTCAGCCCGGCCGACTGGGGCATCTCCACCGCCGCCGATCCCGCGGGAACGCAGTACCACTGGCCGGTGGACAACAGCATCGGCGACATCTACGCGGCGCGCTGGACCACACCGGGCAGCGCCAGCGCCCTGAGCGCGCCCGCACTCGCGGGCAACTACCAGGTCAAGCTTGAGGTGTTCGACAGCCTGGGCAACCTCGTCGCACCGGGGCCGGCGACGTTTGCGTTCGTGTTGCCCGACCACTTTGCCGGCGACACGCTGTTCACGCGCAGCGCGGCGGCGTCCGAGATCGACGCTGCCGGTTTCGTCTTCACCGTGCTGGTCGACAACTCGCGCTGCAGCGCCAACATCCTGCCGCCCACGCTGTCGAGTGGCGCGGGTGTCGACGATTGCGGCTTCCTGCGCTACACGGCGGGCACCACGCTGACGCTGGCGTTCGATGCCCTGCATCCGCACAACCGGGCGACCTTCGGGTTCGCGCTGATCCGCGGTGTGTTCGCGGTTCCCACTGCCGCGGCTGGCGGAGAAGTGGGTGCGTTGAGCAGCGGCCTGTACAGCGGCTCGGGCGCCGGCAACTTCAGCCATGGGTTCGCGGTGGGCAGCCTGCTCGGCCCGGTGCCGGGGCACCCCGGCACCTGCACCAACGCCGCCTTCTCGGCCAACCTCGACCTCGACGCCAAGGCCACCGACGGCAACAGCCGACTCGACAGCTACGACGCCGGTTTCGTGCGCGCCTTTGCGCTCGCAGAGCAATAGGCCAGCCGCTTCGCACCCGCCTTCGCCAACCCCCTGGGCGAAGCCGGGTGCCAGCGCGTCACAACGGCGCGGTCCTTTGCAGCAGCCACGCCAACGCGTCGCCGCCGACCAGCGGCGCCAGGCGCTCGCGCACCATCGCGTGGTAGGCGTCGAGCCAATCGACTTCGTCCTGGCGCAGCAAGGCGCGCTCGATGCAGCGGGTGTCGATGGGGCACAGCGTGAGGGTCTCGAACTCCAGGAACTCGCCGAAGTCGTTGCTCGTGCCAGCCTGCGCGGGCACGTTGAGCACCAGGTTCTCGATGCGTATGCCCCAAAGCCCGGGTCGGTACAGGCCGGGCTCGATGCTGGTGACCATGCCGGGCTCCATCGCCATCGGCGCTTCGGGCAGCGCCCGCGAAATGCTTTGCGGGCCTTCGTGCACGTTGAGGAAGTAACCCACGCCGTGGCCGGTGCCGTGGCCGAAGTCCAGGCCGTGCTCCCACAGCGGCGCGCGCGCGATCGCGTCGAGCATGGGCGCCAGCGTGGCGCGCGGGAAACGCGTGCGGCTCAACGCCAGGGTGCCCTTGAGCACCAAGGTGTAGTCGCGCTTGTGCGCGGCGCTGATGGCGCCGATCGGCCAGACCCGCGTGATGTCGGTGGTGCCGCCCAGGTACTGGCCGCCCGAGTCGATCAGCAACAGGCCGCCGCCCGGCGCGCCGACTTCGATGACCGCGTGCGATTCGGGCGTGGCGCGGTAGTGCGGCATCGCGCCGTTGGCATTGAACGCGGCGATGGTTGAAAAGCTCAGGCCCTTGAAGCCGGGGCGCCGCGCGCGCGCCGCGCTCAGGCGTTCGTCGATGGTCAGCTCGGTGATGCGCTCCCGGCCCAGCGCCTGCTCGAACCAGGCATAGAACTCGCACATCGCCGCGCCGTCCTGGCGCATCGCTTCGCGCACATGGTCGGCCTCCTGCGCGTTCTTGCGGCTCTTCAGAAAGGTGCTCGGGTTGACGGCCTCGACCACCTTCACGCCAACGTGGGCGCGCAGCCCCAGCGTGATGCGGCGCGGGTCGATCAGCAGCACCGCGAAGGCCGGCAAGGCCGCCAGCGCCGTGGCCGCCGCCTCGTACGGCGCGACGCGCACGCCGGCCTCGGCCAGCACCGCTTGCAAGGCGGCGTCGATCTTGGCGTCGGCCACGAACAGGGTCGCGCCGCTCATGTCCAGCAGCGCATGGGCCATGAACACCGGGTTGTAGGCCACGTCGGCGCCGCGCAGGTTGAACAGCCAAGCGATATCGTCTACCGTCGAGATGAAGTGGTGCGTCGCGCCGTGCCGTGCCATCGCTTCGCGCACCTGCGTGAGCTTGGCGCCGCGCGGCAGCGCTGCGTGCGGCGCGAGGTGCTCATACACCGGCTGCGCCGGCAGGCCTGGGCGCTCGGGCCAGACGTGGGTGAGCACGTCGAAGTCGGTGCGCAGCAACACGCCGGCCTGGTCGAGCCGGGTGCGCAGCAGTTGTGCCGCCGCCAGACCGAGTACGCTGCCATCGACGCCGACCGCGGCGCCGCGCGCGACATGGTTCGCGAGCCAGTCGATATGGTGAGTCGCCGCGGCGCTGGAAATTTTCACGAGTTCGATGCCGCTGCCGGCAAGCTCAAGCGCGGCTTGCTCCCAATAGCGGCTGTCGGCGAACAGCGCGGCCTTGTCCTGCGTCACCACCAGCGTGCCCATCGAGCCGGTGAAGCCCGACAGCCACTGCCGTCCTTGCCAGCGCTCGGGCAGATACTCGGAAAGATGTGGGTCGCTAGACGGCACGAGCACTGCGGCCAGGTCTTGGGCCCGCAACGCGTCACGGACCTTTTCAATTCGCAAGCGAAACGGGGAGGTGCGGGTGTCCATGAGTGGCTCCGGTCGAGTGGCTTGGTGGCCGCTGAGGATTCTAGGTGTCGGCGCGTGGCGCGGGCTGTGCCACCACCCTCGCGCTGCGCTCGAAAGTGAAGTAGGCCCAGGCCCATTCGAGCATCACGATCAGGCGATTGCGAAAGCCGATGAGGAAGTAGATGTGCGCGAACAGCCAGAACAGCCACGCGAGCAGGCCGGAGAAACGCAGGGCGCCGAGGCCCGGCACAGCGAGGTCGACGACCGCCGATTTGCGGCCGATGGTGGCGAGGTTGCCGTAGTCGATGTAGTGAAACGCCCGCGTCGGCTTGCCGCGCAGGCGTCGCACGAGATTGGCTGCGGCGCAGCGGCCCATCTGTTTTGCGGCCGGGCTGACACCGGGCACGGCGCGCGGCTCGCCGCGAGCCTGGCCGGGCTTGTGACCGGGCTTGTGACCGGGCTTGTGACTCTTCGCCGCTGCGAGGTCGCCGATCACGGCGATGTTCGGATGGCCGCGCAAACTCAGGTCGGGCTGCACGATGATGCGCCCGGCGCGGTCAAGTTCGGCGCCGCTGCTGAGCGCGAGGCTGCGGCCCAGCGCCGAGCCGGCGACGCCAGCGGCCCAGATCACGGTGTGGCTGTCCAGCCGCAGCGTGGTGGGGGACGCCGCATCTTCGCGCACTTCGCAGGTCACGCCTTGCGCGTCGATCCCGGTCACTTTGCAGCCGGTGCGAACATCCACACCGATGCGGGTGAGCTGCTCGCGCGCCTGCGCCGACTGCGCCGGCACAAAGTTGCCGAGCACCCGGCCCGAGCCCTCGACCAGCACGACGCGGGCGCGCCGCGTATCGATGCGGCGGAATTCATCCTTCAGCGTGTGCTGTGCGATCTCGCTCATCGTGCCGGCCATCTCGACGCCCGTCGGCCCGCCGCCGATGACGACAAAAGTCATCCAGGCCTCGCGTTGGGCGGCGTCAGCGCAGCGCTCGGCGTGTTCGAACGCGCCGATCACCTTCGCGCGGATGTCAAAAGCGTCGGCCAGCGTCTTCAGCCCCGGCGCGAAACGTGCCCAGTGATCGTTGCCGAAATAGCTGTGCGTCGCGCCCGCGGCGACGATCAGGTGATCGAAGACTATGTGCTCACCGTCGTCGAGCGAGATCTGCGAAGCGGCTGCGTCGATCGCCGTGACTTCAGCCTGCAGGATCGTTAGATTGCCGCGTTGCATTTCGGTGCGCAAGGTGTGGCGGATCGGCGCGCTGATCGCCGGTGCGCTCAAGCCCGCGGTGGCCACCTGGTACAGCAGCGGCTGGAACAGGTGGTGGTTGGTGCGGTCGATCAGGGTGATCTCGACCGGCGCTTTCGACAGCGCGCGCACGGCCTCCAGGCCGCCGAAGCCGCAGCCGATGATGAGCACGCGCGGCGTGGGCGCCGTCACGCCGGGCCGGCGCCGCCTGCGCCAGGGACGGGGGGCAGCGCGAGCAGCTTGCCGCGCACCATCTGGATGTGGCTGCGCAGCGAATACAACTCGTCGGCGTAGCTCAGCGGCACGGCGACACGCTCGACACGCTCTTCGATCTCCGCCAGTTCACGCAGCAGCTCGTCCGGGCCGCGTTCGCCGAAGGAATTTTCGACGCCGCGCAATTGCGCATACCAGCGGAAGATGCGCGAGCGCACGCGGAACTGGTAGAGCGGCGGCACCACGCGCGACAGCGGCAGCAGGATCACGATGATCGACGCCAGCACGACCCACATGCGGTCGATCAGGTTCGCCAGCCAGAACGGCAGATAGCGTTGCAGCAGCGGCGCGCCACTCTTGTAGAAGCGCTCGGCCTCTTTTGCGAGCGGCATTTCGGTGTGCGCCGCGCTCGGGAAGTCGCCCTTGCGGTGGAACCAGCCCGCGTCGCCGTGGATGTGTTGCGCTGCCTGCACGAACAGTTGCACGACGGCCGGATGCGTGCCTTCCTTGGCCACCAGCGCCGCGGTGGGCGCGACGAGGTGCACGTCGGCACCCGGCATATCGTGCGCGAGATCGACGATGCCGCGCGGCAGCAGCACCGGGCTCATAAAGGCGAAGCGCCTTGAGTAGGCCTCGGCCTGGGCAAAGTCGAACAGTTTCACGCCGGGCGTGCGCAGCAGCATCTGCACCATCAGCGATTCCGGCGCCGAGGCGAACACCAGTGCGTCGATCTCGCCGCCGAGCAGCGCCACGACGGCGGGAGTTTGCGGTTGCTCCAGCAGCGTGAGCGTCTTGCGCTCGATGCCGTTCGCCTCCAGCAGGCGCTGCATCAACAGCGGCGTGCCACTGCCGGGCGCGCCGATGTTGACCTTCCAGCCTGGCAATTGCGCGAGCGAGGCCAGGGTGGGGCCTTTCACCAGGCGCCGCGCCGAATCTTCGCGGTAGAACAGCCACACCGGTTCGTGGAACAGGCTGCCCAGCGCCATCAGGCCCTCGTTGGCGACGTCGTCCACATCGCGCTGCCCAGCGCCACCGCCTTGCACAAAGGCGAGATCGACCTTGGAGTCGGTGTCGCGCAGCAGTGCCAGGTTTTCCGCGGCTCCTTGGGTGGCGCGCAGTTCGACGCGAATGCCGTGCAGCTTCAGATAGGCCGCATAGCGCTTGCCGAACTCGGCGTACGCACCCTGGTCCTGGCCGGTCGCGAGCACCACGTGCTTCGGCGGTGTCGGGTCCAGCACCCAGTACGCCAGCGCGAGCAGCGCCACGGCGAGCAGTAAGAACGGCCCGACGGTGACCAGCAGGTCACGAACCGAGAGCAAGGTGTAGCGCAGGATCTTGGGCATGGCGGGCGCGGCTGTCGCGATGGCAGAAGCGCACGATAGCGCGTGTCGGCGCGAATGTCGCTGCAGGTGCGGCTGGCGCCGGGGTTGGTGCCTGGATTGGTGCCGGGGTTGGCGCCGGGGTTGGCGCCGGGGTGGCGCATTAGACTGCGACCGACGCCCGCATCCGACAATGACCTCGCAATGACCAAGTCGATACCGCCCGGCGCCTTTACGGCGATCGATGCCCATCACTACGGGGCCAGCGCACTCACGCGCGGCCCGTGGCACCCCGAGCATCAGCACGCCGGCCCGCCGATCGCGCTGGTGTGCCGCGCCATCGAAGCTGCCGCGCTGGAGCATGGCCTGACGCATATCTCGCGGCTCACCGCGAATCTGCTGCGCCCGGTGCCAATCGGCGAATTGAGAGTGGACGTGGCCACCGACTACGCCGGCCGCAACGCCGGCCACTACTCGGCGAGCCTGCGCGCCGGTGACAAGGAAGTGGCGCGCTTCACCGCGCTCGCGCAGCGCGAGAGCAATGTCGTGCTGCCCGAAGCCCGGCCGGTGGATCCTCCTGGCCACACTCCGCCGCGTGTGCCGCGAGGCCCGCAGGATTCGCCGGAAGGCACATTTCCTTTCGCCGGAAAACATGTCGGCTACGCCGATCTGGTCGAGACCCGCGTCGCCAGCGGCAGCATGTTCAACGGCCCGTGCGCCATCTGGTTCCGCCTGCGCCACGCACTCGTCGAAGGCGACGCGCCGAGCGTCTACCAGCGCGTCGCGGTCGCCGCCGACTCCGGCAACGGCATCAGCGCCATACTCGACTTCAAGAAATACGTCTTCGTGAACTCGGACCTGACGGTCAACCTGCTGCGCCGGCCGCGCGGCGAGTGGGTGTGCGTCGACGCCCGAACCCACATTGGCCCCGATGGTTGCGGCATGGCCGCGTCCAACTTGTTTGATGCCGACGGCCTGATCGGCATGGCCACGCAAAGCCTTTCGGTGCGGGCCCGCGAGCCGCGCGACTGATCAAAAACCAACCACCCTGGAGACCACCGATGCTCACCGAATATTCACCCAAGACTACCGACCTGCTCGCGCGTCTGAACGCTTTTTTCGCCGCGCACATCTATCCGAACGAAGCACGCCACCACGAGGAGATGGACGCCTTTCGGCGCGCCGGCAACCCGTGGCAGCCGGTGAAACTGATCGACGAACTCAAGGTCAAGGCGCGCGCCGCCGGCTTGTGGAACATGTTCCTGCCACACGCCTACAAGGGCAACGGCGGCATCTCCAACCTCGACTACGCGCCGCTGTGCGAAGTGATGGGCCGCGTGACCTGGTCGAGCGAAGTCTTCAATTGTTCGGCGCCCGACACCGGCAACATGGAAACTTTTGAGCGCTACGGCACCGACGCGCAAAAGGCGCAGTGGCTCGAGCCGTTGCTGGCGGGCGAAATTCGCTCGGCGTTTCTGATGACGGAGCCTGCCGTCGCGTCATCCGACGCGACGAACATCCAGTGCAGCATCCAGCGCGATGGCGAGCACTACATCGTGAACGGCACCAAGTGGTTCAGCTCGGGCGCCGGCAGCCCGCGCTGCAAGATCTTCATCGTGATGGGCAAGACTGATCCGCAGGCGCCGCGCCACAGCCAGCAAAGCATGGTGCTGATTCCGCGCGACGCCCCCGGCGTGACGGTGCTGCGCCCCTTGAGCGTGTTCGGCTACGACGACGCGCCGCACGGCCACATGGAGGTGGTGCTCGACAACGTGCGCATTCCCGCGGCGAACATCCTGCTCGGCGAAGGCCGCGGCTTCGAGATCGCGCAAGGGCGCCTGGGGCCCGGGCGCATCCACCACTGCATGCGCTCCATCGGTGCGGCGGAACGCGCGCTGGAGATGATGATCGACCGCCTCATGACGCGCAGCGCCTTCGGCAAGCTGCTCTCCGAACAATCGATCTGGCATGAGCGCATCGCGGAGAGCCGCTGCATGATCGACCAGGCGCGACTGCTCACGCTGAACGCGGCGCACATGATGGACGTGGCGGGCAACAAGGCGGCGCGCGCCGAGATTGCGATGATCAAGGTGGTCGCGCCGAATGTGAGCTGCAAGGTCGTGGACTGGGCGATCCAGGCGCACGGTGCCGCGGGCGTGAGCGGCGACTTCTGGCTTGCTGAAGCGTATGCGCACCAGCGCACGGTGCGCATCGTCGATGGGCCCGACGAGGTGCACCGCAATGCGATTGCGAAGAGCGAGATTGGCAAGCGCGCGGCGTTGCGAAACTGATCGGCGCGCGCGTTTCTGACAGGCTCGCGCATACCAGCAGTCCGCCAGGGGATGTGCCGAATCGACAATTCACCGAGGCCCAGCCATGAACCCAAGCACGAGCACCGTCACCCCCGCCGCGCAGCGCGACCGGACCTTCCATCTGCACCCCTACACACAACTGCGCCAACTCGAGAAGGAAGGGCCGCTGGTGATCGTGCGCGGCGAAGGCGTGCATGTGTTCGACGAGCAAGGCAACAAATACATCGAAGGCATGGCCGGCCTGTGGTGCGCGTCACTCGGCTTCTCCGAAGCGCGCCTGGTCGCGGCGGCGCAGCGCCAGATGCAGGTGCTGCCCTATTACCACTCGTTTTCTGGCAAGGTGCCTGGGCCGGTGACGGAACTGGTGGAGAAACTCATCGCCATCGCGCCAGTGCCGATGGCCCGAGTGCTCTTCGCGAATTCAGGTTCGGAATCCAACGACACGGCGTTCAAGCTGGTGCGCTACTACAACAACGCGCGCGGCCGGCCGAACAAGAAAAAAATCATCGGCCGGCAGAAGGGCTACCACGGCGTGACGGCGGCCGCCGCGTCGCTGTCCGGCCTGCCCAGCATGCACCAGCACTTCGACCTGCCGCTGCCCGGCGTGCTGCGTGTCAGTGCACCGCACTACTACCTCGGCGCGCTGAAGGACGAAAGCGAAGCGCGGTTCGTCGAGCGGCTGGCGAAAGAACTCGAAGACACGATCGCGCGCGAGGGCGCCGACACGATTGCCGCGTTCATCGCCGAGCCGGTGCAGGGCGCGGGCGGCGTGATCATTCCGCCCGCGGGTTACTTCGAGCGGGTGCAGGCGATCCTGAAGAAGCACGACATCCTGTTCATCGCCGATGAGGTGATCACCGGTTTCGGGCGCCTGGGCCAGCCCTTCGGCACGAACGTCTACAACTTGCAGCCCGACATGATCACGGTGGCGAAGATGCTCACGGCCGCCTACGTGCCGATGTCGGCGCTGTATGTCACCGATGCGATCTACCAGGTGGTGGCCGACGCCAGTGCTGTTGTGGGAACCTTCGGCCACGGCTACACCTACAGCGGCCATCCGCTGGCGTGCGCGGTGGCGCTGGAGACCTTACGCATTTACGAAGCCGACAACGTGATCGGCCATGTGAATGAGGTGGCGCCGCGCCTGCAACGCGGCTTGCGGCGTTTCGCCGGCCACGAACTGGTGGGCGAGGTGCGGGGCCTGGGGTTGATCGGCGCGCTCGAATTGTCGGAAGACAAGGTCGCGCACAAGCCGTTCGCGCCGCAGCACGGCGTCGGCGCCTATTTCGTGCGCCGCGCCCAGGCGCATGGCTTGATCACGCGCGCGCTCGGCGGCGACATCATCGCGTTCTCGCCGCCGCTCATCATCAGCGAGGCCGAGATCGCCAGCATGCTCGAGTGCACCGAGCGCGCGCTGGACGACACGCTGGCCTGGGTGCGCGGTGGCATGAAGTGAACCGACTGGGCACACGACCGACGGTTGCCCGATGACAGCTATCCCACCCGCCTGGCAGGACTGCGTCACCTTCGCAAACGCACACGAAGTGGCGTGGCCGCGGGATCCGCGCGTCGACCTGCATAGTGAAAGTTCACGTTGGGGCATCCACCACGACGACATCCCGCCGTTCAACCGCCTGCGTGGCCCCGTGCATGCGCGCGGCGGCGTGTCGGGCGTGGTGCTGCGCAGCGGCGTGGAAGTGCTGGCCTGGGGCGAACCCGACTGCTCCGACCTGACCTTCAGCGTCGCCAAGACCTACCTCGCGCTGCTTGCCGGGGTGGCGAATGCCCAGGGCCTGCTGCCCGATCCGGACGAACCCGTGGTGACCAGGGTGCCGGGAATCGGCTTCGATTCCGCGCATAACCGTGCGATCACCTGGACGCATCTCCTCGAACAGACCAGCGAGTGGGAGGGCAGCAGCTTCGGCCTGCCCGACACCGTGGACCGCTATCGCAAGGTCTCGCACGACCCGCGCCCGCAGCTCGGCCGCAAGGGCGACGCCCGGCCGCTGCAGATGCCGGGCACATTCTGGGAATACAACGACGTTCGCATCAATCAACTGTCGCTCGCGCTGCTGCACTTGTTCGGCCAGCCGCTGCCGGAGGTGTTTGCGCGAGCCATCATGCAACCGCTGGGCGCGAGCAGCACCTGGCGCTGGGCGGGCTACGACGACGCCTGGGTCCAGCTTGCGGGCCTGCGCGTGCAAAGCGTACCCGGCGGCTCGCACTGGGGTGCGGGAGTGTCGATCTCGGCGCGCGACCAGGCGCGCATCGGCCAGCTCGTGCTCGCAGGCGGCCGCCATGGCACGCAGCAGTTGATCACCCGGGAGTGGATCGCACGCATGCACAGGCCCTGCGCGATCGCGCCGTTCTACGGCTGGTTGACGTGGCTCAATCCGCAGCAGCGCAGCTTCCCGCAGGCGTCGCCACGCAGCAGTTTCATGTTCGGCGCGGGCGGCCACTATGTGTGGATCGAACCCGAACATGACGCCGTGGTCGTGGTGCGCTGGCTTGATTCGGCGCATGTCGATCGCTTCATGGCGCTGGCCGCAAAGGCCTTGGAATCGACGGCAAACGGGTGATGCGTCGATTGCGAGTATGATCCGCCCCGCTAGTCATCCATAAGACCGTCGTTTTGTAGTCCTCCCCAGTGCTTGCCGGCATGCCCGGCAAGACAGGTTGAATCTCTGTTCGGTGATCTCGTGCGTGTCTTTGCACTGCGTGGGCATGTGCTCGCGC
>JAYUSP010000359.1:0-4230 GCA_043755615.1 Betaproteobacteria bacterium | reverse complement strand
GGCGCAGCACGTTCTCGGTGAAGATGGCCGTCGGCGCCAGCAACGCGCCGCTGGCGGTGGACAAAATGGCCGACAACAGCGCGCCGAAGAACAGCACCTGGGTCCAGATCGGCATCTTGCCGAGCACCAGGTCGGGCAGGATGCGCTGGATCTGGCGCGCATCGTCGGAGTCAAACAGCGCCTTCAGCGCCGGGTCGGCCACCAGCGCCGCGTAGCCGATGAAGATCGGCACAAAGGCGAAACAGAAATACATCAACGCGCCGATCAGCGTGCCGCGCACGGCGGTCTTCTCGTTCTTCGCGCTGGTCATGCGCTGGAACACGTCCTGCTGCGGGATCGACCCGAAGGCGAAGGCGAAAAACGCGCCGGCCATGGCCCACCACGCCGCCGCATCCATCTCGGCCGGGAACATCACGAGCTTGCCGTCGGCGGCCGCCTGCGCGATCACTTTCGTCGCGCCACCGGCCAGGTCGCCCACCACGACCGCGACAACACTGAGGCCGATCAGGATGATGACGGTCTGAAACAGGTCGGTGAAGGCGACCGACCACATGCCGCCGAAGATGGTGTAGACCAGCACGATGCCGGCGCCGATCAGCACGGCATGGTTCAACTCGACCGCGCCGCCCGACAGCACATGGATCACCAGCCCCAGCGCGGTCAGTTGCGCCGAGGTCCAGCCCAGGTAGCTGGCGGTGATCGCCAGGCTGGTCAAAACCTCGACACTCTTGCCGTAGCGATGCTTGTAGAAGTCGCCGATGGTCATCAGGTTCATGCGGTAGAACAGCCGCGCGAACAGCAGCGCCGCCAGCACCAGGCAGACGGAGGCGCCGAAGGGGTCGCCAGGGATGCCATTCAAGCCGTCCTTGGCGAAGGTGGCCGACACCGCCAGCACGGTCTCGGCGCCGAACCAGGTGGCAAACACCGTCGCCACGTTCATGTACAGCGGCAGGCTTCGGCCGGCGACGAGGAAGTCTTTTGAGTTGTGCACCCGGCGCGCGGCAATCAGGCCGATGGCGATGGTGACGATCATGTAGACGACGACGAAACTGATCAGCACGGCGGGCTCCTGGCGGGCAAGCGTTGTGGCGGGTTCAATGGTGGGCCCGCAGTGTACCGGCGGGTGCCCGCCGGAGGGCGTCTATGGCAGGCGCAGCAGCACCCACACCAGCGCCGCGCCGGCGCCGAACCCGATCGCGCCCCAAGTCACGCCGTACAGCCGACGGCGTGAGCGGCGCCGCTCCAGCAGCAACGACTCCAGCATGCGCGGGTCGGGCGTCGGCCGTGCTTGCAGCGCCTGGTGCAGCAGGCGCGGCAACTGGGGCAGCAATTCGACATAGCGCGGGGCCTCTTTCTTCATGTGTTCGAGCAGGCCGCGCCAGCCGACCTGCTCGTTCATCCAGCGCTCCAGAAACGGCTTGGCGGTGTTCCACAGATCCAGCTCGGGGTCAAGCTGGCGACCCAGGCCTTCGACATTGAGCAAGGTCTTTTGCAGCAGCACCAGTTGCGGCTGGATCTCGACATTGAAGCGCCGCGAAGTCTGGAACAGGCGCAGCAACACCTGGCCCAGCGAGATGTCCTTCAGCGGCCGGTCGAAGTGCGGCTCGCACACCGCGCGAATCGCGCCTTCGAGCTGGTCGATCCGCGTGCCGGCCGGAACCCAGCCGCTTTCCAGGTGCAGCTCGGCCACACGCTTGTAGTCGCGCTGAAAGAACGCGATGAAGTTGTGCGCCAGGTATTGCTTGTCCGACTCGCTGAGCGTGCCGACGATGCCGAAGTCGAGTGCGACATAGCGGCCGAACGTGGCCGGGGCAATCGAGACCTGGATGTTGCCGGGGTGCATGTCGGCGTGAAAGAAGCCGTCGCGAAACACCTGGGTGAAGAAGATCGTCACCCCGTCGCGCGCCAGCTTGGGGATGTCCACGCCGGCTTCAATGAGGCGCTGGGTCTGGCTGATGGGCACGCCGTACATGCGCTCCATCACGATGACGCTCTGGGTGCACAGCTCCCACACCATCTCGGGCACCATGATCAGGTTCAAGCCCTGCATGTTGCGGCGCAACTGGGCGGCGTTGGCGGCTTCGCGCACCAGGTCCAGTTCATCGTGCAGGTGGTTGTCGAATTCGGCGACCACTTCACGTGGCTTGAGCCGTTTGCCGTCGACCGAGAACCGCTCGACCCAGCGGGCCAAGGTGCGCAGCAGCGAAAGGTCGTCGTCGATCACCGCCAGCATGCCGGGGCGCAGCACCTTGACCGCCACCTCACGCCCGTCTTTCAGGGCCGCGAAGTGCACCTGCGCGATCGAGGCACTGGCCACTGGCTCGGCGTCAAAGCGCTCAAAGATGTCGGCGATCGGCCGACCGAACGCCTTTTCGACCAATGCCCGCGCCTGCGCCGCGGGAAACGGCGGCACGTCGTCCTGCAGCTTGGCCAGTTCGTCGGCCAGGTCGATGGGCAGCAGGTCACGCCGGGTCGACAGCACCTGGCCGAACTTGACGAAGATCGGCCCGAGCCGCTCCAGCCCCAGCCGCAGACGCTCGCCGCGCGGCGCATCGAGCTTGCGACCGATGGTTCCGACGCGCACCAACATGCGCACCCAGGGCTGGCGAAAACTCGACAGGGCCAGCTCGTCCAGGCCGTAGCGCAGAACCGTCACGCAGATGACGATCAGGCGCGCAAGGTGCCGCATCAAACAGACTGTCCGGTCCCGCGGCCGCGCGCCGTCATGTGCCTGATCGTGCGCACCGCATCGCTCAGGCCTTTGGCGATGCCGCGGCCGAGGCGGGCGATCTCATGCGCCGGCGCCGGGCCGACGATCTTGGCGAGATCGTCCTCGAGATCCCAGCGCAGGTTGTCGAACAGCCAGTTCACGTCCGTGGCAAAGCCGGCGTCGCCGGCCACATCGACGCGAGGCCTCTCGCCTGCGAGCGCCTGAACCATGGCCAGCGCCGGATTGGAGGCGTCGACGGCCAGGCTCAGGTCGACTTGCTCCGGCGCATTCTCGCCGCACCATTCGAGCAGCGCGGCCGGGCTGATGCGAAACGTCAGCGCCGGCAACGGCGGCAACAGCGCCGGCCAGCCGTCGAACCGCAGCCGCACGCTGCGCCCCACGTGCGGGCGCAGCCGCTGCGCGGCCACCGCTTCTCCGGCCAGCACATGGTTGACCAGCAGCGTCGCGCGCTCGACAACCTGCGTCGCCAATGCCGCTTGTATTGTGTGAAACATGCCCGGATTGTAGGCACGCGTTATCTGGCAACCAATCGCAAGGGGCCGGGGCGGTGCCGGGGTTTTGGTAGAGAATCGTTCGCCTCGCAGCCCTTTCGGCCCCGCGTGCCAAAAGGCGACGCGCGCGTGGGATTTCACGTACCGATGATCGAAGATCGCAGCATCAAGAGAACCTTCAGCAGTGCGCCACAGTCGATCACGTCGCTCGTCGCGGCGTTTCTCGAACCCGGCGTGACTGTACTGACGTTCATTGCGGCCTGCCTTGTGTTCGATGAGCCTCTCAGCCGCACCGCGCTGGCGCTGTGCCTGCTGGTGTTTGCGGTCACCTTTCCGGGCCGCAACCGCTTTCGGGACAGCCGATTGACCGCCGCGGTGGACATCGCCACGTCCTGGATCATCCTGGTCAGCCTTCTTGCGCTGTGCGCCTATGCCACGCGCAGCCTGGATTACTTCGACGCGCGCGTTCTGGTGGCCTGGGTGTTGGTCACGCCCATCGTTCAATGGCTGGCGGTGCGCGTGGGCATGGCGATCGTGTGGCGCGAAGCGGCGCGACCCAAGTCGCGCCGCTCCACCGTGGTTGTCGGTGGCGGCGCGCTGGGGGTCAAGGTGGCGCGCGCGCTGGCGGGCAGCAACGAGCGCGGCATCGACTTCGTCGGCTACTTCGACGACCGCACCGACAATCGTCTGCACGCTGAAGCCGCGCCGCGCCGGCTCGGCGGCTTGAAGGATGCCGCGCACTACATCTCGGAGAACGGCATCCGCGAGGTCTACATCACCCTGCCGCTTGGCTCGCAGCCGCGCATCGTCGCACTGCTCGAACAAGTCCAGGGCACCACCGCCTCGCTGTTCTTTGTGCCCGACGTGTTCGGCATCAGCATCATCCAGGGCCGGCTTCAGGATGTGAACGGTGTGCCGGTGGTCGGGATCTGCGAGACGCCATTCACCGGCACCAACGAGTTGGTCAAGCGGCTCAGCGACATTGTCCTGGCTTCACTGATCGTTGTC
>JAYUSP010000358.1:0-13705 GCA_043755615.1 Betaproteobacteria bacterium | reverse complement strand
TCGTCTCGACATGGGCATAGCGCTGCAGCGCCCAGGCCAGGCAGGTGGTGGAGTCCTGGCCGCCGGAAAAAAGGACCAGGGCTTTGTCGTGGCTGTTCATCGCGCGGGCGGGTGCTGCCTTGCGGCGGATGCGCAGCGTAGCAGCGCGCTGGTGCCCGTGTGTGCGGGTGTGCGGGGGTGCGGGTGTGCGTGGGCATGGGCGTGTGCGCTCTCGCCCCGTGCGCGCTGCGGCTTGCCCCAGCGGTTACGCTCGGCGCGATGCAAAAAATCGCGGTCATCGGCGGCGGCTTGAGCGGGCTCTGCGCGGCCTGGCTGCTCGGCCGCGTGCACCGCGTGACGCTGTTCGAGCGCCAGCCGCACCCGGGCTTCACCGCCAGCGCGGTGGCCCTGCCCTGGGGTGGCGCCGAGCAGCGCATCGACGTGCCGCTGCGCGTGTTCTATGCTGGCTACTACCCGACGCTGACGCGCCTGTATGCCGCGCTCGGTGTCGCCACTGAACCGGTGAGTTATGCATCGACCTTCACCGGCGCCGACGGCCGGCCCTATTTCCGCTACCGCAACCTGCGCTGGGGCGACCGCTCCTGGGCCTACCTGGGCCTGAGCGAGCTGCTGCAAACCAGCGCCCGGCAGATCGGCGTCGAGATCCTGCGTTTCAACCGGCGCGCTACCGCAGCCTTGCAAGGTGGCGCACTGGCCGGCCTGTCGATCGCACAATTTGCCGCCGCGGCACGCCTGTCGCCGCTTTTTGTCGACGGCTTCTTGCTGCCGGCGATCGCCACCATCTGCACCTGCCCCTACGCGCTGGCGCGTGAATTTCCGGCCACGGTGATCGTCGACTATCTGGCCCGCGGCCTGTCGCGGCAGAGTGTGCGCCGCGCCAGCGGCGGCGCCGACGATGTCGCGGCCAAGCTGCTCGCCGGCATCGCCGACCTGCGCTGCAACGCGCAGATCCAGTCGCTGCGGCGCACCGATGCCGGCGTGGTGCTTCGTATGGCAGACGGCAGCGAAGAGACCTTCGAGCATGGCGTGCTCGCCACCCAGGCCAACCAGGCGCGCCGCCTGCTCGCCGATATTTCCGTCGACGAAGCGCAGATCCTCGGCAGCTTCAACTACACGCCGGTCGACGTGCTGGTGCACCACGATCCGGCGCTGATGCCCCGGCGGCGGCGCGACTGGTCGCCGGTGAACCTGATGGTCACGCCGGCCGACGCCCAGCCCGAATCGACGATCTGGGTGAATCGGGTGCAGCCGTCGCTGCGCGCTGTGCCGGATGTGTTCCAGACCGTGCATCCGCTGCGCGCGCCGCGAGACGATCTCGTGATCGGCCGCGCAAGTTTTGAGCGCCCGGTGGTCAACCAGCACAGCGCGGCGGCGCTGCTTGGTTTGCAGCGCCTGCATGCTGATCCGCAGCGGCGGGTCTGGTTCAGCGGCGCTTACGCGCAGGCCGGCGTGCCGCTGTTAGAGAGCGCGGTGCGCTCGGCGCACGATGTCGCAGCGGCGTTCGGGGTTACCTTGCCGTCGATGTGATCGCGACCTACCCGGGTTTTGTCGCAGCAAAAAGGGCATAACCCAGCCCTGCGGCACGGCACAGCGGGATCAGCTTCGCGGTGACCAGCGGCCGGCGCCAGCCCGCCGACCAGGCGGCGCGGCCCAGCGTGCGGCGCTGCATGTGCACAAAGCGCTGGAAGCCGCCGAGCACGGCGTCGTCGAGCCGGGTGGTCTGGATGTCGTCCCAGCCGGCATCGGCCAGGCGCATTGCCGACGCTGCCGCCGGCCCCAGGTCGGCCGCCGGCACGCCGCACCAACGTGCTGCGGCGCGCAACAAGGGTGCACCAGCGCGGCCACTGTCGACAACCAGATCGGTGTAGGCCAACCGGCCGCCGGGCCGCAGCAGGCCGAATGCCGCATCGATGAAGGCCTGCCGCGGCGTCAGGTGGTAGGCCGCATCGACACACAACACGCGGTCGAACCGCGCCGGCAACACCAGCGCCAGCGCGGTCAGGGTGGCAGCGGTGCTGGCGGGGTCGAGCTCCAAGCCGGTGGCTTGTGCAGCGCCGAAATCGTCAACCCAGACCACCAGCTCGTCGCCGGCGCCGCAGGCGATGCTGAGCACACGATCGCCGTTTGCGATGCCGGCCGCGCGGCCGACTTCGGTGGCCAGGGCCCGGCAAGCCGTGGCGTAGTCGTTGCCGCGGTGTTGCCACAAGCCGAGGTTGCCCCAGGTGCCGGGCGTGCCACCGCGGTGCAGCAGCTCGGCTTGGGAATGCGCGCAATCTTCGGGGGCCGGGTTCATCGGTGCACGCAGCATGCCAGCGTGCCAATATGGGCCTGCCACCACTCCGGCCGAAACAACACCCGCACGCACCATGACCACCGCCAAGCGCATCACTTTTCAACTGCTCGTCGCCACCGCGCTGCTCGGCGGCTGCGGCACGTCGGTCGTCAACCCGGTCAGCGGCCGAGCTGAGCGCAGCGTGATGGACGAAGCCGCCGAGATAGCCGACGGGCAGAAGGCCCACCCGCAGGTTCTGGCCGAATACGGCGCGCTCGACAACCCGCGTTTGCAGGCCTATGTCAACGACATCGGCCAGCGGCTGGCGCAGCGCTCGCACCGCGCAAATCTCAAATGGACCTTCACCGTGCTCGACAGCCCCGAGGTCAACGCCTTTGCGCTGCCCGGCGGCTATATCTACGTCACCCGCGGCATCCTGGCCACGCTCAACGACGAAGCCGACCTGGCCGGCGTGCTCGGCCATGAGATCGGCCATGTCACGGCGCGCCACGGCGCGCAGCGCGCAACCCGCGAGCAGCGGGCCGGCCTGGGTGTCTTCGCCGCGACCTTGCTCGGCGTCGCGCTCGAAGGGGTGGGCGTCGGTGGCGCTGCAGGCCTGGCCAGCCAGGTCTCGCAGGGCGTCGCCGCGGGGTATGTCGCGACCTACAGCCGCGAACAGGAGCTGCAGGCCGACCGGCTCGGCGCCGAGTACCTCGCGCGCAACAATCTGAACCCGCGCAACATGGTCGAGGTCATCGGCGCGCTCAAGGCCCAAGAGCGTTTTGCCGCCGACAGCGCGCGGGCCGAGGGCCGGCGCGTGCCCGAAGGCGGCGGCAGCTACCTGGCATCGCACCCGAGCAACGACAAACGCCTGGCCGACATCTCGCAGATTGCTGCGACTTATTTGGGCAGTTATGCCGACGACGGCCGCGCGCGTTACCTGCAAGCCATCGACGGCATCACCTTTGGCGAAAGCCGGGCCCAGGGCGTTACCCGCGGGCGCCACTTCTATCACGAGGACCTGGGCCTGGCGATCAGCGCGCCCGCGGGCTGGTCGATCGACAACGGCGCGCAGGCGCTGGCCATCGTCAACGGCGCCGGCGACGCCGCGCTGGTCATGAAGCCGGTGCCGGCGCAGGCCGGCCGCAGCCACGACGAGGTCATCCGCAACGTGCTCAAAGCCAGCGAGGGGCGCAGCGAGCGGCGCAGCCTCAATGGCTTGGCCGCGACCCATTTCAGCGGCAGCCGGCGCGACGCGCAAGGCCGCGCGGTGCCGATCGAAGTGACCCTGGTCACCGGCCCGACCAACCAGTTTTACCTGCTGCAAACGGTGGCGCGTGACGCCGCTGCGGCGCGCCGCGCCGAGGCCGGCCTGCGCGAGGCCGAGGCCTCGATGCGGCCGCTGTCGGCCAGCGAGCGGGCGGCCGCCCGGCCCTGGATGCTCAAGAGGGTGGCCTTCCCGCGGGGTGGTTTTGCCGAGCTGGCGCGTGGCTCGCCGCTGCCGCCGCCGGCCGAAGCGCAGTTGCGCCTGATCAACGGGGTTTACGCGGGGCAAGGGGCCGAGCCCCAACCCGGGCAGTGGGTGAAGGTGGTGCAGTGAACCGTTGGCTCAGGGCGGTCCGCGCTGACAGTCGGCGCTGACAGGCCGCGCGGCAGCCGTCAGGCAGACCCAAGCCAGCCGCGCTATCGTCGGCGCTTCAATGCCCGGCATGGTGCTCGGCAGCCAGGAGACTTGAGATGAACAATCGTGATGTGGTGGTGCTCGGTGCGGCGCGGTCGGCGATCGGCACTTTTGCGGGGGCGCTGGCCGATATCGAGCCGGCCGAGCTGGCCGGTCTGGTGATGAAGGCCGCGGTCGAACGGTCGGGCGTCGACCCGAAGGCCATCAACTACGTCACGGTGGGCAATACGATCCCCACCGAAAGCCGCTTCGCCTATGTCGCGCGGGTGGCCGCGATCCAGGCCGGGCTGCCGATGGACAGTGTGGCGATGTCGGTCAACCGGCTCTGCTCGTCGGGCCTGCAGGGCATCGTCACGACGGCGCAGAACATCCTGCTCGGCGACTGCGATTACGGCGTCGGCGGTGGTGTCGAGGTCATGAGCCGGGGTGGTTATCTCTCCACCGCGATGCGCAGCGGCGCACGCATGGGCGACACCAAGCTCATCGACACGATGACGGCGACGCTGACCGACCCGTTTGGTGTCGGCCACATGGGCATCACCGCTGAAAACCTGGTCACCAAGTGGGGCATCACCCGCGAAGAACAGGACGCGCTGGCGGTTGAATCCCACCGGCGCGCCGCCGCGGCGATTGCCGAGGGCCGCTTCAAGAGCCAGATCACGCCGATCGTCAAACAAACCCGCAAGGGCGAGGTCACTTTTGACACCGACGAACATGTCAAGGCGGCGACGACGATGGAGACGCTGGCCAAGATGAAGCCGGCGTTCAAGAAGGACGGCAGCGTGACCGCCGGCAACGCATCGGGCATCAATGACGGCGCCGCGTTCTTCGTGCTCGCCGACGCCGCGCGGGCCGCTGCTGACGGCCACAAACCGCTGGCGCGACTGGTCTCGTACGCGGTTGCCGGCGTGCCCAACGAGATCATGGGCGAAGGCCCGATCCCGGCGAGCAAGCTGGCTTTGAAGAAGGCCGGTCTGACGCTGGACCAGATGGACGTCATCGAATCGAACGAGGCCTTCGCGGCGCAGGCCATCGCCGTCGCCCGCGGGCTGGAGTTCGACATGAAAAAGGTCAACCCGAACGGCGGCGCGATCGCGCTCGGCCACCCGATCGGCTGCTCGGGGGCGTTCCTGGCGACCAAGGCCGTGTACGAGCTGCATCGCACCGCCGGGCGCTATGCACTGGTGACGATGTGCATCGGCGGTGGGCAGGGGATTGCGGCGGTGTTCGAGCGGCTTTGATGGCAGCGGCCACGCAGCGCAAGAATCGCTATGAAGCGTGATGGTTGATGCGTGCCGGGATCTGCGATGAGGACCACCCTGGTCATTGACGATGACGTGCTGGCCGCTGCCAAAGGCCTGGCGTCGCGGCAGGGCAAGACGCTCGGCGAAGTTGTCTCGGGCCGTGCGCGCCAGGGCTTGTTGCGCAGCAAGGCGCGCAAGGCCGCGACGCGCAACGGCATCCCGCTGCTACCGTCGCTGAAGCGCGGCCAACCGATCACGCTGGAAGTGGTCAATCAATTGCGCGACGAAGCGCCGTGACGACCTTCCTGCTCGATGTGAACGTGTTTGTCGTGCTCGCCGATCCGGCCCACGTCAGCACGAACCGGCGCACGATTGATTTGAGAAATCCGGGTCCGCCGCCTTCGCCGCCTTCGCCACCTGCCCGCTAACCGAAAACGGAATGCTGCGAATCCTGGGCCTGCCGCGAATGCCCTGAGAACAGAACCGCCACGTTATCGGATTGCAACTCCCGGGATCTCGACAAACCAGTGACACGCCTTGCGCAGGCTGTCTTGCTGGACCTTGTTGAATGCGCCCCAAACCTCACCGTGATAGGGATTCGACTCCAGCGGGTGATACCCGACCTGTAGGCCAGCGCCGCGCAGTTCACGCACAAGGAATCGTACTGAACCGATCCACCGAGGGGTCGTCACGTACACGCGGGGATCCAGCCCCGCCTCCTCGATTTGGCGCTGCAGATCGACAGACATTCCACCGCTGTCGCCCATAGAGGCCTTGAAGGCAATGGAAGAGATGCGTTGGCAGCCACGCATCTGATCATGGACCACCTGCTGGTGCGAAATCCGACGAACGACACCATCTACAGGCAGGATTCCTGCGTGGTCGTGGGGTGCGACCTTTCCGCTCGGGTCACGCGGCGGCTGCGTGAGGGGCAAGCGGCGCCTCCGTCAGATCCCGGAGCCACCTTGCGACCACCGAAAAATCGGTCGACAGCACGAGCGCTTCCTCAAAAGGATGCGCACGCGTCAAGCAACGCCAGGCGTGCACATCGTTGGGAGCGCGCACGTGCAGCTCAATCTCGCCGCTGGGCAAGTGCCACTCAAGTTGGAGATCTCCAGTGCTACCCGGCACGATTGCTGGGGCCGGCGTGTCTCCGAGGCATATTGACTCAAGTACACGCACTGCAAAGACCGCGTTGCCAAAGCCAACGGGTTGCCCTTCGTATCCGTCCCAGCCATTCTCCAACCGAATCAATTCCTGCAGGCGGGCTTGAACAGCCGGTTGCCAGTTCGGAACCAGCGCCGCGAAGCGCGGCCCTGCTCGAAGACTGTACACGTTGGTTGCGGGATAGCCTTTCGATACCGATGACGTCGTCAGAAATCTGCTTTCAGTCATTTGATTCGCCCCCAGCGCTTGTGCGCCGCTTCAGTTGTGAGCTGTGAAAATCGCGTCACGATAAGTTCGCGCCCCTTGCAAATTAAGTCCAACGCGGATCTGGGCGTTGCATCCTTTGGCGCTCCGCGAACGGTAATGTTCAAGGCAATCAAAGGGGCTCCGTCCTCTCTGAACGCCGTCATTGCTTCGACAACCAGACGGCCCTCGGGTTTACCGTCAGCGTCGTAAATGGCTTGGCGCAAGGTGAGCGAGAAATCGTCGGCCTGTATTGGCGCTTGAAGAGACAACGGACGCAGCCAGTCACCAACTATCAACGCCTCATCCGACTGGGGACTGATGTGATTTATGTAAGTGATCTCGCACTGCGTTATCTGCAGCGTTTGAGGGTCAAGCGAATTGAGGTAGTGCTCTAGTTGGGCGAGTTCAGCCTCGAAGCGTTGGACCATGCCTTCAAATCTCGGGTACTCGTTCGTACCGTCTCCAACTTTGCGCCAGTTGTGAAGTAGGCGGTCCTGCTGAAACTGGATGAGCTCATCGCCTTTCGTTGTCAAAAACCAAAACCTATCGTGTGCGGCACCGCTCCGGAGCATCAATTGCGCCGACGACGACGGAAGGCCAAATGTTTCGAAGGTTGGCGCTAGAGCTTGCAACTCGTGAACATTGGGGTAGTTGGCGCGAAAGAGGTTCCAAACTTCGCCAGCGTGAATCTGCTGGTAAGCGCGCGGCGGAGTGAATTGAACCCCCAGAACCACCTCGTGCAGAGGGGGCTTCTGGAATTCTGGTAAGTGTTCTGGCCTGATCATTTGCGTTGAAGTCGCTGGGACGGCTTGATGTTGATCTGCGCTACCCGACTATGCCTCTAGTATGCCGGAGTCACGCCCAGTGGTCTCGATCGGCCCGTGCTGCCAACAGGGCTCTCCTGGACCACTGCTTCGGGCATCAGCAGACGACCGCGTCTCATCGAAACCCGCCACCTCGCACGGGTCACGTGCCCTCAAGAAATCGACTCCACCTGCCGGCTCTGCTGATAAGCCGCGCCAAAACGGTTGGCCAAAAAGGCCGGCAGTTCAACCTGCTCCTGGCGGATAAAACCGGCCTGCGGCAACTTGCCTTCGCGGAACAGATCGACCGCCGCGCAGATGCCCGCCGCGGTGGTGATCTGGATCGCCGACAGCGGCGCCGTCTCGCTGCGGTCGGCAAAAATTTTGCGCGCAAAAACCTCTTGAACGAGTTGCCCGTTGCGCAGGCCGCTGACGGTGACGAAGATCAGCACCACGTCCTGCATCGTCGCCGGCACCGAGCGGCGCAGGATGTCTTTCAGCGTCTGCTGGTCGCTCTTGAGCTGCAGGTCTTCGAGCAGCATCTTCATCAACGCCTGGTGGCCCGGATAACGCACACTTTTGTAGTCCAGGTTGTGCACCCGGCCGGCCCAGGTTTCGCACAAGGTGCCGAGGCCGCCGCTGGTATTGAAGGCTTCGTACTCGGTGCCGTCGAGCGAAAAATGCTCGAGCCCTTCGAGGGCGAGCATGTTGATGTTCTCGCCGTCGCGGATCGCCTCGCAGGGGTGGCAGTACTCGTTGATGAGGCCGTCGACGCTCCAGGTCAGGTTGTATTTGAGCGCGTTGGTCGGGAACGCCGGCAGCGCGCCGACGCGCATCTTGACGTCGTGGACTTGCTCGAACGACTTCGCAACGTGGTGCGCGACGATGCCGATAAAACCCGGTGCCAGGCCGCATTGCGGCATGAAGGCGGTGCCGGCACCCAGGCCAAGTTGTTTGATCTGCTGTGTCGCCGCGACGTCTTCGGTGAGGTCGAAGTAGTGGCAACCGGCTTCATGCGAAAGTGACGCCGCGGTGACGGCCAGGTGGTACGGCAGGGCATTGATGACCGTGTCCTGGCCGCGCAGCGCAGCCAGCAGCGCCGGGTGGTCGTCGGAGTCGACGACGCGCGTCGCCGCGCCCGAAGCGGCGGCGGTGCGCGCAAGCGCCGCAGCGCTCTGATCAAAAACGGTGACCTGGTAGTCGCCGCTGTGTTGCAGCAGGCGGGCGATGGTCTGGCCGATGTGGCCGGCGCCGAGCAGGGCTATCTTCATCATGGTTTGAGACTCCTTCAGGTTGCCGGAAGTCTATGAACGCGCGCCGACGAAAGAAAGCACCGTTGCGGCGAGAATGCCGCGCCTGCTGACGGATCGTCAGCGTTTGCCGCCACATCGTCAGCCCATGACTTCATCGAAGCGCTCGGCGCCGACCGCGCCGCAGACCGCCGTGCCGACAGCGGCGCCCACGTCGCCACTTTTGCCGCGCCCCGTTGACGCCACCGACCGCGCCTTGATCCACCTGCTGCAAGCCCATGCGCGGTTGAGCACCGCTGAACTGGCGCGCAAGCTTGGGGTTGCACGCACGACGGTGGTCGCCAGGCTGGCGCGGCTGGAGCGTGACGGCGCGATCGTCGGCTACACCGTGCGGCTGGCCGCCGACGCGGCCGACGCCGGGGTGCAGGCGTATGTCGGCATCACCGTGTTGCCGAAGGCCGCCCGCGCGGTGCAGCGCCGGCTCGAAGCCTGGCCAGAGCTGCGCCAGCTCTGCACCGTGAGCGGCGAGTTCGACGCCATCGCGCTGCTGCGCGCCGACTCCACCGCGCGGCTGGACGCGCTGCTCGACGAGATCGGCGGCATCGATGGTGTCGTCAAGACCACGACCTCGGTGGTGCTGGCGCAGCGGGTGAACCGGGTCGCTTGAGGCTGCCGCCGGGAGCCGTCAATCCAGCGGCCAGGGCATCGATTTTGGCATCGCTGGCGCAAGCTCCGGCGTCGCCGCTGGCTTGGACGCCGGTTGCGAATCGACCCCCCGCCACCATGGCAGCACGCGCTCGCCGTGGGCCGGCTCAACCGCCGCACCCAACTGCGGCATCACGAGCCGCACGCCTTGCTCCGGCGCCAGTGCGAGCAGGGTTTCGGCGGGCTCGTCCCAGGCATGCAGCGCCAGGCTGAAGGTGCCCCAATGCACCGGCATGAAAGCACCGCCGCCGAGCAGCTTGAGCGCCTTCAAGGCGTTGTCGGGCCCGAGGTGAATGTCGCCCCACGCAGGATGAAAAGCCCCGACCTCGAGCATCACCAGGTCAAATGGCCCGAGCCGGTTCTTGATTTCGGCGTACTGCGTCGTGAGCCCGGTATCGCCGCTGAAAAAGACGCGGTGTCGTGGCGACTGGATCACAAACGACGACCACAGCGTGGCGTTGCGGTCCTTCAGCCCGCGGCCAGAAAAATGCTGTGACGGCGCCGCGGTGATGGCCAGGTCGTGGCCGGGCAGTTGGTGGGTCTGCCACCAATCCAGCTCGGTGATGCGCGTGACCGGCACGCCAAAGGCTTCGAGGTGCGCACCTACGCCGAGCGAGGTCACAAACGGCACCGTGGTGTGCTGCGCCAGCGCCTTGATCGTCGGGTAGTCGAGGTGGTCGTAGTGGTCGTGCGAGATGATCGCCAGGTCCAGCGGTGGCATCGCTTTCAGGCGCACCGGGACCGGCTGGAAACGTTTCGGCCCGGCAATGCGCGAAGGTGATGCACGCGGGCCCCAGACCGGGTCGGTGAGCACGCGCAGGCCGCCGATTTCGATCAACACCGTCGAGTGCCCGAGCCAGGTCGCGCGCAGCCCCGATCCGGGCGGGCCCTTCAGCCACGCGGCGCGCGGGTCGATCGACGGCAGCGGGCCGGTGGGCACGCGCCGCACGCCGCCGCAGAGAAATTCGCTTAAGTTCGGCCGCGGCGCGCGGCTGTCGCGCAGGCCGGGCAGCGTCGGGTGAATATTGCGAAAGCCGGCGCCGGCCCACATCGGTGACGCCTGCATGCGTTCGAGCCGCGCGCCGGCAGCGCGTTGGCCAAAGGTCTTCATCGTGCGAACCTTGGTAGTCGCTTTCACAAATACAGCCACATGAGATCGTGTCTTTCGCCGCCATGCGTCGTTGCCCGCCCTTGCCGCACACACAGTGCGGCAAGGGCGGGCGCCTAGCCTGACGACAAAATCCATCGATCTCATTGTGTGGCCGTATTTGCGAAAGCGACTACTTAGCGCAAGACCGTGCCGGCCGCGGCTTCGGCGTCGAGCCGCTGCCACAGCGCGCGCACCAGCCGCATCAGCGTCTGCGCTTCGGCCCAACGATCGGACAGCTCGTAGCCGTCGCGCCCGGTCATCGCGTACTCCTTGGGGCCGAGTTCGCACAGGAAGGTCAGCGTGGCGTCGGCCGGCGCACGCGCGCGCCAACTGCGAAAGCCGTATTCCCACCAGCCCATGAACAACTCAAGCCAGTCGCGGTGATGATCGAAGCTGATCTGCAGCTGGATTTGCTCGCGGCTCGCGACCCGGCCATGGAAACCCCAGCACTGGTCCATCACCCGTTGCATCAGGCGGTGGTTTTCGTCGGAGACGGGCCATGCAAATTCGCGCCCGACGACGTAGTGCGACAGGTCGCCGGTGAGGCGCAGGTCGGGAAGGCGGTCAAGCAGCCGCAGCGTGAAGTACAGGTCCGTGGTCATGCGGTCGCGGTGGGTCTCGAAGTGCAGCGCCACGCCGGCGTCTTGGGCCAGCCGGCGCCAGCCTTCGATCAGCGGCAGACATTCGGCCACCGTATGCGGCCGCACATCGGCTTGCAGGTTCAGGTGATCGGCGCCGAGCTCAGCGACATGGTCGAGCACCGGGCGCAATTCGTCGACCGTGCGTGGATAACACTGCGCCTGCCAGCTCAGGCCCCAGGCGCGCAGCGAGCGCGTGACCTTGCGCGCGACCTCGCGGTCGAAGAAACGCACACCCGCGCCGTCGAAACCGGCGCTGCGAATCATTTCCAGCTTCTCGTCCAGCGACCACTCGAAGCCGTCGGGCCGGCGCTGCTCCATCGCCCACAGCGACTGGTACACCAGCAGCCGTTGCTGCGGCGGGGCTGGTGTCACCCCGGCTTGCCAAAAAACCGCGGCACGGCGAGCACGAAGTCGGCCCAGTAGGTGATCACGAGCAGCGTAAAAAACAGCGGCACGTAAAACGGCAGCACGGCGCGGGTCATCTGCGCCAGGCTGACCTTGGCGATGTCCATCATGATGAACAGGATCACGCCGAAGGGTGGTGTCAGCGTGCCGATGAGCAGGTTGACGACCAGGATGATGCCGAAGTGCACCGGGTCCACACCGAGTGCGACGATGGTCGGGAAAAGCGTCGGCGTGGCGATCAGCAGGATCGCGGTGGTCTCCATGAAACACCCGATCACGAGCAGCGCGATATTGATGATCGCGAGGATCACGAACTTGTTGTCCGAGATCGACGTCAGGAACGCGGCCAGCTTCATCGGTGCCTGCGAAGTGGCCACGATCCAGCCAAACGGCACCGCGCAGGCGATGATGAAAATCAGCACGCCGCAGGTGACGAGCGTTTCGCGCGTGGCCTCGATCACGTCGCGCACCTTCAACTCGCGCTGGATGAAGCCGAGCGCAGCGGCATAGACCACCGTCAGCGCGCCCAGCTCGGTGGGCGTGGCCACACCCGCGAGCAGCCCTACCGTGAGCAGGATCGGCGCCGCCAGGGCCGGCAGCGCGCGCACAAAAGTCCGGCCCAGCCGCGGGTACGACATCGGCTGGGTTGGTGGCGCGACGACCCGCCCGGTGCGCACGAGCCAATAGATCATGACCATCAGCGCGCCGCCCATCAGGATGCCGGGCAGGAAGCCGGCGAGGAACAGGTCCGCCACCGAGACCTGCACCATCACCGCATAGACGACCATGATCACCGACGGCGGAATGATCGGCCCGATGATGGCCGAGGCGGCGCTCACCGCGGCGGCAAAGGCCGGGTCGAAGCCCTCCTTGCGCATGGCGTTGACTTCGACCACGCCCAGGCCGGCAGCGTCGGCCTGCGCCACGCCGCTCATGCCGGCGAAGATCATGCTGGCGACGACGTTGACATGCGCCAGCCCGCCGCGCACATGGCCCACCAGCGCGGCCGCAAATTCAAAGATGCGGTCGGCGATGCCGGCGCGGTTGAGCAGGTGGCCGGCCAGCACGAAGAGCGGGATCGCGATCAGCACGAAGCTGTCGAGCCCGGTACCCATGCGCTGGACGACGATCGACAGCGGAATCGGCTGCGTGAAGACGATCGTCGTGATCGACGCCAGCGCCATTGCAAAGGCCACCGGCACCTCGATCACGACGAGCAGCGCAAACAAGCCGAAGAGCACGAGCAGCGTCATAGTGGCGCCGCCTGCGTGCTGCTCGCGGGCTTGGCGCCAGTTGCAGAGTCGGTTGCCGCCATCCCCGCCGCCATCCCCGCCGCGTTCGCTGCCGTGTTCGCCGCCGCGTTCGCTGCCGGTTCACGGCCGGCGATCATTGGCAGCTCGCGCAGCAACAGGTACACCGAGGTCAGGATCATCGATGCCGCGGACAGCGTGAGCGGCAGCGAATAGAACCAACTGCGTGGCAGCTCGACGGGCAGCGAGATCGTCTTCGAGCGACCCTCGACGCCCATCACCTTCCAGCCCTGCACGACCAGCACCACCAAGGTCAACAGCACCAGCGCCCAGACGAGCAGGCGCAGGCCGGCGGCCACGCGGGGTGGCAGGCGCGCGCCGATGGTGGCGATGAAGATGTGGCGGCCCTGCTTCAGGCCCACGCTGGCGCCGACAAAGGCCATCCAGATGAAGGCGTAGGTGGCCGACTCTTCGACCCACGCGATTGGCATGCCCAGCGCATAGCGGGTGAAGACCTGCACCGTGATGGCGAGCACGATGAACAGGATCAGCGCGATGCCCAGGCCGCGCTCGACCACGCCGATGGCGTCGAGCAGGCGCTTGTAGTGCGCGAGCATGGGGTTCGCGCTCCCTGTGGTCAGACCGGGTTCAGAGCTTCTGGATCTGGTCCCACAGGCCGCCGGTCCAGGCGCCGTCGCGTTCCATCTTCGCCACGCCGTCCTTGGCCCGCTGCTGGATCGGGGCCTTGTCGATGGTCGTGACCTTGGCGCCTTCGGCGGCCATCTTGCGCACGACGTCTTCGGTTTCCTGCTGCGCGGTGCGGCGGGTGTTCTGCACCGCTTCCTGGGCGCAGTCGGCGAGCAGCTTCTGGGTGTCCGCGGGCAGCGCCGC
>JAYUSP010000357.1:0-4251 GCA_043755615.1 Betaproteobacteria bacterium | reverse complement strand
AGCGAGGCTTCGATCTCGGCCCAGGGCAAGCGCGTGGCCAGCACCACCAGCGGGTGGCGCATGTCGATCATCGAGTCCAGCCGGGCGCGGAAAAAGTCATCGGTGGCCATCGGGTGCGCTCTCCAAAACTCCCAGGAACCGATATCGATTGGAATCAATCCCGGGAGATCGCGCTATTGGCGTTCACCCCGCAGCGCGAGCGCCTATGCGGGTTGGCGGAGATTTGCAGGGCCGACTCAGTAGTGGCGCGCTGGTAGCCAAGGGCATAGAGCGCGTAGCCGCCGATCAGCACATAGTCCACGACTTCAACGGCCAGCGCCGAGAGCAGGTGCTTGAGGTCGGCAACCGTCGCGGGGCGGGCCTCTTCGCTTGGGTCTGCGTCTTCGCTCATCGTCGACGCCGCTGAATTGCAGCGTAGGCTGCGATGACGCGGGAAAGTGCTTCATCGCGCTGCGCATCCGCTTCGTGACGAGTCTTGAAACGATAAACATTTTTGGCAATGCCGGTGCTGTTCACGGCGACCAACGCCGCGCCAAGAACCTGGTGCAGCATGACATCCCGCAGGCCGCCGGCACTTGGCATGGCCAATACGGCAGGAAGTTTGCGACCGATGGTTCGCATGGGCTCAACGTAGCGCAAGGCGGGCAGTGCCTGGCGCGCCCGGCCCTCATGCACTGCCCACCGGGCGCACGTTGCCGCCTCGCCATAGCGGCCGCAATGCGATGACCCCGATCAGCGGCCCTAGCGCGATCCACGCCAGCACTTCGCCGAGCGGCAACGACTGCGCGAGGCGGGTATGCAACTCGATGCTGATGATCGAGATCGTGAAGCCGATGCAGTTGGTGAGCGTCAACACGCTGCCCACCGCCTGTGGTGGCGCGTTGGTAGCGGTGAGGGCTGAAAACTGCGGCGAGTCGCCGGAGACGGTGATGCCCCACACGACCAACCACAGCGCGAAGAGCAGGCTCGGTGCGTCGATCAACCAAGGCGCCAGCACGCAACAAGCGCCACTCGCCGCGAGCTGAAAACCACCGACGCGCGCGCTGCCAAAACGTCGCACCAGCGCACCGCCGGCAACGCAGCCGATGACACCGACGCCAAGCACGCCAAAGGCCGCAAACGACAGCGCGGGCCCGGCCAGCCGCGGTGCCAGGATCAGCGGCACCAGGACCCAGAACGTATACAGCTCCCACATATGGCCGAAGTAGGCAAGCACCGACGCACGCACACGGCGGTCGAGCCACAACGACGCCAGCGCGCGCCACTGCAGGCCCGTCGCGGTGGCGCCGAGACGCCGTGGCGGCTCGGGCAGACCGAGATAGAGGCCGATGCCGCCGGCCGCGGCCAGCGCCGCCACACCGAGCATCACGCTCGGCCAGGGCAGCGCCGTGGCCAAGCCGCGCAGCAGGTGCGCGCTGGCCGAGCCGAGCACCAGTGCGCCAATCAGCAGGCCCAGCGCCGCACCGAGCCCGCGCGGGAACCACTGCGCGGCAATTTTCATGCCCACCGGGTAGATGCCGGCCAGGCAAAAGCCGGTCACGAAGCGCCAGGCCAGCAGGCTGTCGAAATCACGCACGCTGGCCCAGGCGCCGACCGTGGCCAAGGCCCCGACCAGCGACGAGACGAGGAACAGCGCGCGTGCCGGCAGGCGGTCGGCCAGCGCGAGCAGCGCGAAGACCAGCGTGCCGGCGATGAAGCCGCCTTGCAGCGCCGACGTCAAGGTGCCTACCGCGGCGGCCGGCCAGCCGAGTTCGCGCTGCAAGTCGGGCATCACGGCGTTCACTGCGAACCACAACGAGGTGCCGCAGAACTGCGCCGCCACCAGCACCGGCAGCACGCGGCGCGGGGCCTGGTCGGCGCCGGCCCGGATTGTTGTCGCGGCTGCGGCTGCGGTGGTGCCTGCGGCTGCGGCTGCGGTGGTGCCTGCGGCTGCGGCTGCGGCTGCGGTTTCGGGTGCGCCGGGATTGGTGTCGAGGCGTTCGCTCATCGGTGCCAAGCATCGCACGCCGCCGCGCGCGCGCTGGCCGGCAGGGCGCGCTGCGTCGCACCCGCGCTCGGGCCGGCGCTCTTGTGCCCGGCAGGGCAAAGGGCTACGCTGGATTTGCCTTCATGCCGACCCCGCAAGAGCCCGCAAGACCCCGCAAGAACCCGAAAGCGCCCCATCCACTCAAGCCTGTCGCCGACGGCCACGCCTGCCGCGGCAAGGAGAACGCCCATGCCAAGCCCAAGCCCCGCCGGCGTCGCCGCGATCCGGACCCTCGCACTCGTGGGCCCCGCGGCCGCCGGCAAGACCAGCCTCGCAGAGGCCTTGTTGCACCGCGCCGGCGCGATCGGCGCGCCCGGCACGCTGGAGCGCGGCAGCATGGTCAGCGACTTCGACCCGCTGGAGCGAAAGATGCAGCATTCGCTCACCGCCGCTGTGCTCAACCTGCGCCACGCCGACTGCCGCGTGTACTTGATCGACACCCCCGGCGCGAGCGATTTTCTCGGCCAGTCGCTGCCGGCGCTCGAAGCGGTCGAAACCGCGGTGGTCGTGATCAATGCCGCCGTCGGCATCGAGCCGATGGCCGTGCGCATGATGGACTACGCTGCCATGCGCCGGATGAGCCGGCTGATCGTGGTCAACAAGATCGACGCCGCCGATATCGACCTGGCCGCGCTGCTGGCCGATATCCAGGCAACCTTTGGCAAGGAATGCCTGCCGCTGAATCTGCCTGATGCCAACGGCAGCAAGGTCGTTGATTGTTTCTACAACCGCGAAGGGCACAGCGACTTCGGCGCGGTCGATGTGGCGCACCGCGCGCTGGTCGAGCAGGTCGTCGAAGTCGACGCCGATTTTGTCGACCGCTATCTGAACGACGGCGATATCGACGCCGCCGAACTGCACGCGCCGCTGGAGCAGGCGTTGCGCGAGGGGCACCTGATCCCGGTCTGTTTTGTCTCGGCGCGCAGCGGCGCCGGGGTGGCCGAGTTGCTTGATGTCATGACCAAGCTGCTGCCCAACCCGACCGAAGGCAATGCACCGGATTTTCTGAATGGCGAGGGCGCCGACGCCCAGCCGATGCATGCCGACCCCGACCCGGGCAAACATGTGCTGGCGCATGTTTTCAAGGTCACCGTCGACCCCTATGTCGGCCGCATGGGCATCTTCCGTGTGCACCAGGGCACGGTCACGCGCGACAGCCAGCTCTATATCGGCGATGCACGCAAACCCTTCAAGGTCGGCCACCTGTTCATGCTTCAAGGCAAAGACTATGTCGAAGTCGTGAAGGCGGTGCCGGGGGACATCTGTGCGGTGGCCAAGGTCGACGAGATCCACTTCGACGCCGTGCTGCACGACGCGCCCGACGACGACCACATCCACTTGAAGCCGCTCGAATTTCCGCGCCCGGTGCATGGCCTGGCGATCAGCCCGAAGCGCCATGGTGATGAACAGCGGATGTGGGACATCCTGAAAAAACTTGTCGACGAAGACCCCTGCCTGAAGGTCGAGCATGTCGCGACCACCAACGAAACCGTGATCTACGGCCTGGGTGAGTTGCACCTGCGCATCCTGCTCGAGCGGCTGCGCGACGTGCATCGTTTTGAGGTCGAGACGCGGCCGCCAAAAGTGGCCTACCGCGAGACGGTCACCGCAAACGCCGAAGGCCACCACCGGCACAAAAAACAGTCCGGCGGCGCGGGCCAGTTTGGCGAGGTCCATCTGCGCATCGAGCCGCTGCCGCGTGGTGGCGGCTTCGAGTTTGTCGACCAGGTCAAAGGCGGCGTGATCCCGCACCAGTTCATCCCGGCGGTCGAAAAAGGCGTGCGCGAAGTGCTCGTCAGCGGCGCCATCGCGGGGTATCCGGTGGTCGACGTCAAGGTCACCGTCTACGACGGCAAACACCATAGCGTCGACAGCAAGGAGATCGCTTTTGTCACCGCAGCGCGCAAGGCCTTCTTGGCGGCGATCCGCGAAGCGCGGCCAATCGTGCTCGAGCCGGTGGTGCATATCGAAATCACCGCGCCCGAACACGCGATGGGCGACATCACCGGCGACCTCTCTGCCAAGCGCGGGCTGGTCAGCGGCACGAGCAACGGCGCCAGCGGCCAGATGGTCGTCAAGGGCCAGGCGCCGATGTCGGAGCTGACGGCCTACCAGTCGCGGCTGAATGCGATGACCGCCGGCCAGGGCCGCTACAACATCGCGCTGTCGCACTACGACCCGGTGCCGCCGGCGGTGCAACAGCAGTTGATGGGGCAGTTCAAGGT
>JAYUSP010000356.1:0-13732 GCA_043755615.1 Betaproteobacteria bacterium | reverse complement strand
CGTTGCGCGCGCAGGTCTTCGAGCAGGTTCAGCACTTCGGCCTGCACCGACGCATCGAGCGCCGAGGTCGGCTCGTCGAGCAGCAGCACCTGCGGCTCCAGGATCAGCGCCCTTGCGATCGCCACCCGCTGGCGCTGACCACCGGAGAGCTGGTGCGGATAGCGGAAACGAAAGCCGTCACCGAGGCCGACATCCATGAGCGCCTTCTCGATGCGCGATTCGGCGTCGCCAAATTTGTGGATCGCCAGCGGCTCGGCCAGGATGCGGTCGACCGTCTGCCGCGGGTGCAGCGAGCCATAAGGGTCCTGGAAGACCATCTGCACCTGGCGCCGAAAGGCCTTGTCGCCGGGCTGCGGCAAGGGCCCGCCGCCGGTCAGGCGCAACGTGCCGGCCGCCAGCGGCGCCAGCCCGCAGATCGCACGCAGCACGGTGCTCTTGCCCGAACCCGATTCACCGACGATGCCAAACGATTCACCTGGCCGGATGTCAAAAGCCACGTCGTCAACGGCCACGAAGCCGTCGTACTCGACGCGCAGGCCGCTGACCTGCAGGCCGATCACAGCGCCCACTCCGGCCTGCGGTCGAGCACCGGCAGCGGGTGCCGCGACTCGGCCAGCCGCGGCAGGCAGTTCAGCAGCCCTTGTGTGTAGGGATGCCTGGCCTGGTGCAGGTCGGCAGCGGCGACTTCTTCGACCACGCGCCCGGCGTACATCACCAGCACGCGGTCGCAGAACGACGACACCAGGCGCAGGTCGTGCGAGATCAGGATCAACCCCATGCCACGCTCGGCGACGAGCTTGTCCAGGATGCCCAGCACCTCGAGCTGCACCGTGACATCCAGCGCCGATGTCGGCTCGTCGGCGATCAGCAATTCGGGCTGCGCGATCAACATCATCGCGATCATCGCGCGCTGGCCCATGCCACCCGAGACCTCGTGCGGGTAGAGCTTGAAGACCCGCCCGGGGTCGTCGATCTGCACCGCGGCCAGCGCATCGAGCGCCTGCAAACGCGCCGCCGAGCGCGCCACATTGCGGTGCGCACGCAGGGTCTCGACGATCTGCGCGCCGATGCTCATCACCGGGTTGAGCGAATATTTCGGGTCCTGCAAGACCATCGCGATGCGGCCGCCGCGCAGTTCGCGGCGCTGGCGCGGCGGGCAGTCCAGCAGATCGATGCCACTGAACTGCAACGTTTGGGCCGTGACACGCCCGCCGGGCGCGGTGAGCCCGAGGATCGCGCGCCCGGTCTGCGATTTGCCCGAGCCCGATTCGCCGACGATGCCCAGCCGCTCGCGGCCGAGCTTGAAGCTGACACCGCGCACGACTTCCTGCCAGCCGCCGCCGCGCGCCGGGTAGGCCACCCGCAGGTCGTCGACGGTGAGCAGGGTCGGCCCACCAAGGTCAGGGCGTGTTGCGGCCGGCACGTTCACTTCACGGCCTTCGGGTCGAGCGCATCACGCAGCCCGTCACCCAGCAGGTTGAAGGCCAGGCTGACGATGAAGATCGCCGCGCCGGGAGCGGCGGCGACCCACCATTGGTCGAGCACAAACTGGCGGCCGTTGGCGATCATCGCGCCCCACTCGGGCATCGGCGGCTGCGCGCCGAGGCCCAGGAACCCTAAGCCGGCGGCGGTGAGGATGATGCCGGCCATGTCGAGCGTGACACGCACGATCACGCTCGATACACACAGCGGCATGACATGGCGCAGCACGATACGCGCCGGGCTGGCGCCGATCAACCGCACCGCGCTGATGTAGTCGGCATGGCGGATCGTCAGCGTCTCGGCACGCGCGATGCGCGCATACGGTGGCCAGGAAGTGATGGCAATCGCGATGACCGCGTTTTCGATCCCCGGCCCGAGCGCGGCAACAAAGGCCAGCGCCAGGATCAGCCGCGGAAAGGCGAGAAAGATATCGGTGATGCGCATCAGCACCGCATCCAGCCAGCCGCCGGCATAACCCGACGCGGTGCCCACGAGCAACCCGATCGGCGCCGCCAGCACCGCCACCAGCGCGACGACATAAAGCGTGATGCGCGCGCCGTGGATCAGCCGCGACAGGATGTCGCGGCCCTGGTCGTCGGTGCCGAACCAATGCGCCTGCGAAGGTGGCAGCAGCCGCGCGCCGGCAAGGTCGCCCACGGTGGCCGAATACGGCGCCAACTGATCCGCAAAGATCGCCACGAGCACGAGTGCGAGAACGATGAACAGCCCCAGCATCGCGAGGCGGTTTTTGGCGAAATTGCGCCAGCCGTTGTAGGCCCGGCCGAGCGCCGCCTGCCGGCGCGACTGCGGGCGGTCGCTGAGCAACCAGGATTGCAGTGCGCTCATTGGGTGCGGATCATGTCGCCGCCGTTTTTGGCAACCCTGCCGCGACGTCGCGGAATGCACTCAGCGCCGCCTCGAGATGGTCGATGATCTCCTGCTGCAACACATCGGGCGGCGGCAGATCGTCAAGATTTTCCAGGCTCGAATCCTTGAGCCAGAACACATCGAGGCTGGCCTTGTCGCGCGCGACCAGCGTCTCGTAGTCGAAGTAGCGAAAGCGCTCGCTCTCCTGTCGCTGATGGCGGTTGTCGGGGCGATAACAGGCCACGAAGTCTTGCAGGTCGTCGGTTTTCAGCGGCCGCGTCTTCAGCGAGAAATGTTTGTTCGTGCGCAGGTCGTAGACCCACACACCCCTGGTGTGCACCTTGCCGTTGCTGGCGCGCGCGCCTTGGCGTGTGTGCGCGGCGCTGTCGATCATCAGCATCAGCGTGTTGCGGCTCCAGCCTTGTGCCAGGGCCTGCTCGATGTACCAGCGGCGGGCCGGCAGTGGCTTGACCTTTGCCAGCAGCAAGGCGTGGTGGCCCCAGGGCACTTGCCAGAGCAAGCTGTCGCCGGGTGATTTCGCCACAGGCTGTGGCGAAGATGGGGTGGCGGGCGTATGTGCCACGGCTTGTGGCACTTTTCTGGTCGCCCTGGCTTGCGGCGAAGAGCTTGTGCCCTGCAATTTCGCCACAGGCTGTGGCGAAAAGTCGGAAGGCTGTGGGTAGGCACGGGCGAAGGCCAGCATGCGGTCGATGTTGCGGACCGAAAACCCCTTGACCTCGGGCAACTCATTGCGAATGTCCTGCGCGAGCCGAGGGATCACAGCAGCGCCCCAACCTTCCGTGGCCTGCCGTGCATCGAGCAAGCGACCGATTTCCCAATATAGGTGAATCAGCTCGGCGTTGACCGCGAACAGCGCGCGCGTCTGCGCGGCCTGGATGCGTGTCTTGATATCGGCCAGCAGGCCGGCGTACTCGGTCAACGCGGTCATGCCGGCTCCTTGGCCCTGCGCGGGCGGCGAGTCGGTGCGCTGGCCTTGCCCGCCCGGCTGGCGCGGATGCGTTCCAGCAGCACGCTCGCGGGTTCGTCGTTCGGGTCTTGCGGGACGAGTTGACCGGAGAAGGCGGCTTGGAGGATGTAGCTGGCGCCGAGGTTCAGCGCTTTGTGGTCTTGCACCAGCCAGCCGGCGTGGGCCAGACGCTGGTCTATGCGTTCGCGGGCCTCGGCTTCGGGAGTCATCACTTTCAGTCGCTTTCAGTCTACCGACGCTCGCGTGTGCGCGGGTCCAGCACCCGGTACAAAAGGTCGCTCAACAGGTTGAGCCCGATGAACACCGTGCCGACGACGATGGTGCCGCCGAGCACGGCGTTCATGTCGGCGTTCTGCAGCGAGTTGGTGATGTACAGGCCCAGGCCCGGCCAGGCGAAGACGGTCTCGGTCAGCACCGAGCCTTCCAACAGGCCGGCATACGACAGCGCGATCACGGTGACCAGCGGCACCATCGCGTTACGCAGCGCATGGCGCCAGATGATGCGCGTCTCGCTCAGGCCCTTGGCACGCGCGGCGACGATGTACTCCTGCGCCAACTCGTTGAGCATGAACGACCGGGTCATGCGGCTGATATAGGCGAGCGAAAAATAGCCCAGCAGGCCGGCCGGCAGCACGAGGTGGCTGAGCGCGTTGCGAAAGGCCTCCCATTCGCCCGCGCGCGCGGCGTCGAGCAGCAGCAGGCCGCTGACGCGCGGCACGGTGTATTCGTAGGCGACGTCGATGCGCCCGGGTCCAGCCACCCAGTCGAGCTTGGCGTAGAACAGCACCAGCGCCATCAGCCCGAGCCAGAAGATCGGCACCGAGTAGCCCACCAGCGCCATCACGCGCACCAGGTGATCGACAACACCACCACGGCGCACCGCGGCCCAGACGCCTAACGGTACACCGAAGCCGGCACCGATGAAGATGCCCACGGTGGCCAGCTCCAGCGTCGCTGGAAAAGTCTTCTTGATGTCATCCCAGACCGGGTTGGACGTCAGCACCGAGGTGCCGAAGTCGCCCTGCAGCGCCTTGCCGACATAGATGCCGAACTGCTGCCACAGCGGCTTGTTCAAACCCATCTCTTCGCGCACGCGCTGGATCACATGCTCCGGCGCGCGGTCGCCGACGATCGCCAGCACGGGGTCGATCGGGATCACGCGGCCGATGAAAAAGGTCACCGCGAGCAGACCCAGATAGGTCAAGACGACGATGACGGCGAACCGCCCGATGGCGGCGAGCAGCTTCGTCGCGCGCTCGGTATTCAAGCGCGCAGCCAAGCTACTTCTTGCTCACCAGAAAGAGGTAAGTCGAGTCCGAGGTCGGCCCGATCCTGAAGCCGTTGACATTCGCGCGCACCGCCGCCACTTCGGTCTGCTGGTAGAGCATCACGAAGGGGCTGGTGGCGCGGAACTCGGCCTGGATCTCCTGGTACATCTTGGCGCGCTTCGGGCCGTCACGCTCGAGCGCGGCGGCGTCGGCCTTCTTCGTCATCTCCGGGATGTCCCAGGCGTTGCGCCAGGCCAGCGGCTTGCTCTTGGCATCGTCGGCGTTGTTCGGATTGCGCGCAAAGGTGTCGGCATTGGTGTGCGGGTCCCAGTAGTCGGCACCCCATTGGCCGATATAGATGTCATGCGCGCGGGCGCGGTATTTGGTCAGCGTCTGCTTGCCGTCGCCGGGCAGGATCTCGAGCTCGATACCGGCCAGTTTGAACGTTTGCTGCACGGCTTCGGTGATGCCCTGCACCGGCTGCACGGTGCGCATGTCGATCGTGACCTTGAAGCCGTTGGGCAGCCCGGCCTTGGCCAGCAGGGCCTTGGCCTTGACGACATCGAGTTTGTAGGGGTTGTCCTTGGCCGCACCGAGCAGGCCGATCGGCAGGAAGTTCTGGTGCACGACACCGATATTCTTGATGAAGGTCTTGCCGATCGTGTCGTAGTCGACCAGCCACTTGAAGGCTTCGCGCACCTCGGGTTTGGACAGGTTCGGATTTTTCTGGTTCAGGCTGAAATAAGTCACCGTGCCCTTCGGCGTGGCGGTGGTCTTGATGTCCTTGTTGGTGGCCAATGCGTCCAGGTCTTGCGGCGTCAGGTTGCGCGCGATATCGGCGTCGCCTTTTTCAAGCAGCAGGCGCTGCGTGGCCGACTCCTTCACATGGCGGTAGATCACCCGCGCCAGCGGCGATTTGGCGCCGTGGTAATTGTCGTTGCGCTCAAGCACCGCGAGTTCATTCGCCCGCCATTCGCGGATCTTCATCGGCCCGGAGCCGGCGAAGTTGGTCTTCAGCCAGCCGTGGCCAAGGTCGCTGACGCCGTCTTTCAACGCCTCTTTGCTCATCACGAGCTTCTTGTCGACGATGCCGGCAATATTGGCGGTGAGGCAGTTGTAGACCAGGGTCGGCGCAAAAGCCTTGTCGGTCTCGATGACGACGGTCAATGGCCCGGTCTGGCGGATCTTGTCCCGGGCGTTGTCCTTGGTCAGCCCGAACTGGGTGAGGATGAATGCCGGCGTCTTGTCGAGCAGCACCGCGCGCTGCAACGAGAACACCACGTCCTCGGCGCTGAGCGCATTGCCCGACGCAAATTTAACGTTCGCCTTGAGCTCGAAGGTGTAGGTGCGGCCATCGGCGCCGACGCTCCAGCTTTTGGCCAGATCGGGCAGCAGCTTGGAAGGGTCGGCAACGTCGTAGCGGATGAGCCGGTCGTAGCCGTTGCCCATCAATTCGCCGGCCGAAATCTCGAAGGCTTCTGCCGGGTCAAGCGAGATGATGTCGTCGAAGGCCGAAACGATGACGAGGGTGTCTTTCGGCGTTGCGGCTTGCAGCGGCAACGCGGCGACAGCGGCCAGCACGGCCAGGCTGGCGACGGCTACTGCGCGGCGGGTAAAGCGAACGGAATACTGCGTCATCGGGGTGCCTCCATCGATTGATCAACGCAGGCAGTATGCGCGGGTTCAAACTGGCCCCGCCCGGGCAGTTGCCTGGGTCGACGTACCGATCCCTTGCCGGCGCTGGTGCGGCAGCAGGCGCCGTGGTGGTCGTTGCCGACGAGCAGCGAGCCGCCTTTCATGACCACCACATCGACCGGTCGCCCGAGGTGGTCGTTGTTCTTCGAAAGCACGGCCCCGATTGCACCCCGCGGCTTTCGCCGGTCACGGCACTGGCTGGCGCGCCGGGTTGCGTTTGTACCAGCGGATCGTCTGCTCGCGCACCGGGCGCGCCGGCGCGCCATGGGCGACCAGGGTCTTGTCCAGCGCGGTGCCGGCATCGTCGGCGAGTGCGGCTTCGCGGGCGGCACGGACCGCGGCTGCCCGCTCGGGTGCAGCGTTCGGCTTCCCGGCCAGGTGGTCGATGATGTGCAGCAGGTTGTTCTTGCCACGTTCGTTGGTGCTGCCATACCCTTTGATCAAGCGGCCGCACAGCGCAAGTTCGTGGCCGAGCGACGGATGCTCGCGCGCGCCGCGTTCAACCGCCGCCAGCCAGCGCTCGATCAAAAGCTGCTCCAGCGCAAATCGGCTGCCGCGCCGGCGCTGGCCCTTCAGCGCTGCGGCAGCCTTCAGCGCCAGCGTGCCAAAGACGGTGTGGCCGCCGATCTTCAGCGGCAGCGCCCAGGGGTCCAGGCCGCGGGCGACGCGCCGACGGTCCCAGTCGAGCAGCCTTGTCGCAAGCGTTGCCGGCAGCAGCGCTGCGAATTCGGGCACGCCGGGTTTGAAATGGTCGAAGACCTTGACGATCTCGTCGTCGCGCGCGCCGACTTCGCTGCGCAAGCGCAACTGGCGACTGGCCTTGAGCTTGAGCGCGGCGACCTGGACGATATCGTCGAAGGCCATCCACAGCGCCAGCCAACGGGTCACTTCCTGCACCGTGGCGCCGCCGTTGGCGCCGCCGGGGTCGCCGAGGCTTTCAGCGGCTTCGACACGCGCCAGGCGTTGCTCGTACAAGCGGCTGTAGTCGGCGTCCTGATAAGCCGTCAGGCGTTGCCGGGCGATGGCACGCAGGTCGGGCGGCGGTGGCGGCGAGGGCTGGGGCGGCTCAGGCTGCAAAGCGGCATCGACCAGCGCCCGCTGATCGCGGCGCTGCTTCAAGGTGTCGAAAGCGAGCGCAAAACCGCGCAGGCTCGGCATCACGCCCTTGCCTGCCGCGCGGATCGTGTCTTCACAAACGCCGCGGCCAAAGGGCAATACGCCGCTGGCAGCGATCGCGCCGAAGAGCACCGCGCTGATGGCGCTGCCGGCGCTTTGCGCAAGCGCCGCCAGGTCGAGCAGTTCGGCTTCACGGCTGTGGCGCTGCAGCACCTGGATCAGCGCCGCGGCGTCAATGCGGCCGTCGGTCAGCTGCATCTTCTCGGCCACCGTCAGCGCCCGCGAGGTGCTGCTGATGACCAACGTGCGCTCGACGCTGACCATGCCGGCGCCCACCTGGCGCACCGTCTCGAGCAGCTCCGACGAGACCAACAGGTCGATGCCGCCGGGCACCGGATTCAAACTGAACACCGGGCGCGGGCCGGCATGCACCGCATCGGTCTGCGGATGCATCTCGATGTAGTAGGTCGTCGCGCCGGTGCGCTGCGCCACCCCGGGCACCGAGGTCGCCTGCACGCTGTGGCCGGCAAGCACCGCGGCGTCGTAGAGCCATTCGGCGAGCACACCACCGCCTTCGCCACCGAGGGCGCAGACGAGGATCGTGATCGGGGGCTGCATCTGTGTTTGTGTCAGCGTGTGCCGCCGCGCATCAATCGGTGGTGATCCTGGCGTCGCGGATAAAAGCGCCGAAGCGCGCGCGGTCGGCGTTCTGGCGGTCGATGAACGCCTGCCGCGAACTGATCATCACTTCTGCGCCAAGGCCACGGATCGCGTCGGTCACTCGCGGCGCGGCCAGCGCCTTGTTGACCTCGTCGTGCAGCAGGCTGACCAGCGCCGGCGGCGTGCCACCCGGCGCGTAGATGCCGAAGACCGTGTCGGCATCAAAACCCGGCAGGCCACTCTCAGAGATGGTCGGCACATCGGGCAAGGCGCTCGATCGTTTGGGGCTGCCAACGGCGAGCAATTTCAGCCTGCCATCGCGGGCATGGCGCAGGCCCGGGCCGGGGTCGAACATGAACTGCACCTGGCCGGCGAGCAGGTCGGTCAGCGCCGGTGCCGCGCCGCGGTAGGGCACATGCACCGCAAACAGGCCGAGGCCGCGCTTCATCATCTCGCCCGACAAATGTGGCGAGCTGCCGCTGCCAGCCGAGGCATAACTCAGCCTGCCCGGATTCGCTTTGACATACGCAAAAAATTCCTTCACGTTGTTCACCGGCACCGACGGATGGGCCATCAAGAAGACCAGCACCCGCGCCGCGCTGGCCACCGGTGTCAGGTCACGGGCCGGGTCGAACGGCATGTTGGTGTAGAGGAAGGGATTGACCGTCATCGCGCCGCCGCTGCTCATCAGCAGCGTGTAGCCGTCGGCGGCCGATTTGGCGACCACATCGGCACCGAGGTTGCCGTTCGCGCCGGGCCGGTTCTCGACCACGACCTGCTGCTTGAGCTGCTCGCCGAGCACGGCGCCAAGGGCGCGCCCGATGACATCGGCCGCACCGCCGGGCGGGAAATTGACGATCAGCCGGATCGGTTTGTTCGGGAATGCCTGCGCCTGCGCCTGCGTGGCCAGCAGCAGCGCAGCAGCGGCCAGCAGTGCAGCGCCGACGAGATGTTTGATGCGGACTGGTTTCATTCGTTAGCTCCGTTGAAGCGGTCAATCGTTCAGGCCGGCCGCAGCGCCGCGGTCAACGTTTGCCGCCAGCGCGCAAGCAGGCGTTCGGGCCAACGTGGGTTGCGCACCAGCTCGGCGCGATAGAAGCTCGGGCACAGCGTTGCCGCATGTGCGTTTTCGCCGCACAGGCCGCAGCCGACGCAGCCTTCGATGACCGTGGCCACCGGGTCCACCCGCAGCGGGTCGGGATTGTCTTTCAGCGTCAGCGTCGGGCAGCCCGACAGCCGGATGCAGACATGGTCGCCGGTGCAGACATCCTCATCGACGCCGTATTTGACACGCTCGACACGCTCGCCACGTTTCAGCAGCCCGGCGATCCAGGGTTTGATGCGGCGCTGGCGTTCGAGCTGGCATTCACCTTCGGCGACGATGACCTTCAGCCCGCTGAAAGGGCTGGTGAAGGCATCTTGCAGCGTGCGCCGCATGGCGTCGACATCGTAGGTGTGCACGACGCGCATCCACTGCACCCCCATGCCGGTGAGCGTGGTCTCGATGGTCTGGTTCTTGTGCGCCAGGCTCTGGTGCAGTTGTGAGTTCAACTCGGCGTCAGCCTTGGCTTCGTCGTCGGGAGTGTTCAGGATGTCCTGCGTGCCGGTCGCCGAGGTGTAGCCGTTCTTTATGATCATCAGCACCGCATCGTCGCCGTTGAAGAGCGCCGACTGCACGCCGGTGAGCAGGCCGTTGTGCCAGAAACCGCCGTCGCCCATGATCGCCAGCGTGCGCCGCTGCATCATTGGCGAGACCCCGGCGCGGCTGGCCAGGCTCATGCCATAACCGAGGATCGAATGGCCCGATGAAAAGGGCTCGAACGTTGCAAGTGCGTGGCAGCCGATATCGGCAGCGATATGCACCGGGCCGACATTCGCCTGCGCCAGTTTCAGCGCCGAAAAGACCGGCCGCTCGGGGCAGCCGACACAAAAACCCGGCGGCCTTGCGGGCAGCGTGCCCATCAGCCGGGCGACATCGGCGCGGCGCTCGGCATTGCCGGTGAGCCAGGCGCGCGCTGCACTCAGGTCGACATCGGGCAGGTACTTCTCGACAAAGCCGATGAGCCCTGGCGCGATGGCCTCGACGGTGTACTCGCCGACCGGCGGCAGCAGGTCCTTGCCGTGCACCGGTGTCTGCACATCACGCTGGCGCAGGGCCTGGACGAGGTCTTTTTCGATGTACTCGGGCGAGCCTTCTTCGAGCATCAAGACCGCGCGGCGGCCGACGCAGAAAGCGCTGACCTCGGCCGGCACCAGCGGGTAGGTGACGTTGAGCACGAGCATCGGCAAGTCAGCTGCGCCCAGCGCATCGGCCAGCCCGAGTTGCTGCAGGGCGCGCACCACGGCGTTGTAGAGGCCGCCCTGCACGACCAGGCCGACCTCGCTGCGCAGGCCGTCGAAATGTTCATTGAGCCGGTGGGCGGCGATATAAGCCTGCGCGGCGGGCAGGCGCTGTTCGATCTTCAGCTTCTCGTGGCGAAAGGTCACCGGCGGGTGCGCCAGCCGCATGTAGTCAAAGCGTGCGGGCTCGTCGATCAGCTCGCGCGTACTGAATCGCGGCGCGACGTTGTCCTTGGCAACAAAAGTGCCACGCAGGTGGCAGGTGCGGATGCGCAACTCCATCAGCGCCGGCATGTTGCTGGCTTCGCTCAACGCAAATGCATGTTCGACCAGGCGCACCATGTTCGCCAGATCCGGCCGCGGGTCGAAGAGCGCCAGCGTGCTCTTCAGCGCGTATGCATGCGTGCGCTCCTGGATCACGCTGGCGCCTTCGCCGTAGTCCTCGCCGACGACGATCAGCGCACCGCCGACGACACCCGGAGACGCCAGGTTGCTCAACGCGTCGGCAGCGACATTGGTGCCGACGATCGACTTCCAGGTCACCGCGCCGCGCAGCGGATAGTGGATCGACGCGCCGAGCATCGCCGCCGCCGAGGCTTCATTCGCGCAGGCCTCGACATGCACGCCGAGCGTGTCGACATAAGGCTTGGCCTGGACCATCACATCGAGCAGATGCGATACCGGCGCGCCTTGATAGCCGCCGATGTAGGCGACACCCGATTGCAGCAGCGCCTTGGTGATCGCCAGGATGCCTTCGCCGTGAAAGGTCGCGCCGGCGCCGAGCTTGAGTTGTTCGATCTGGTCGGTGAACTGGACTTCCATGCCGTGGTTGCGCGCGCTGTGCTTGCCGGAGATTGCAAGCGCAAACTCTAGGCAGCGCCGGGGCGGTCGTCCATCGGGTCAAACGGCCCCCCCGCTGTGGGCGCTGCCTGTTGCTACCCCACGGGGCGGGCATCCACGTCAGGCGTTGGACTTACGCCGCTGCGCTTTCAACCCAACATCAACGACTGCACCCATCCGCCGGACTGCACCGTGGCTTCGACGCGGCGCGGCGGCTCGTGGCGCAGGCCGATCGCAACACGGCCAGTCCAGAAGATCATGCGCCCGGTGCCGGGCAGCCAGGCCGGCCCGGTGTAGCCGCTGGGCATGGACACTGGCGGCACTTCACTTTGATGGTGGATCGCAGGTTCATCGGCAGCGAAGTCAGCGGTGAATCGGTTGAACACGGGGCTCTCCTGAAACGGTGAACCGATGATCGACAGATTCAGTGCAGCGCACATCCACCGGGATGCACGCGCTCATCCGCGGGGGCGCAGCCTGCCGCGCGTGAAGCAGTTCTCAAAGCGCGGTAACAGGCGTCGATTTGTACCGCTTGGGTTGTAACGGCGCGGGCTCGGTCCTTACTCCGGTCCACTGCCGCGCGCGCGACGCGCGGCCGGCTGCGTAAGGCATTCGGCTGCGCGCAGGCGCAGCCTCATGCCGTTACTCCGCCCAAGGCATCATCATCGTCAGCATCAGGAGCTTTTCAAACTCCGGCTCGAAGAGGTCGATGATGGCCTGCGGGTCCGGGCAGAGTTTCTGGTCGGTGATGAGGCCGAACTGCACACCGCCGCCATACGACAGGATCGACACGCCGATGCCGATGTCGCCCGAGGCGGGCACCCAGAACATGTTCTGACGCAGCGTCGCGCCGCAGAACTTGAGCGGCACCGCCGGGCCCGGCACATTGGTCATCACCGCGGTGGCCTTCTTGGCAAACAGGTTGAGCACCGCGTCCTGCACTGGCTTGATGAACAGGCCGCTCAACGAGAGCACCGCAAACGCCAGCAGCGGCTGGTAGCTGCCTTTGAGTTCGGCCATGCGCCGGTGCACCGCGTAGACCCGTTCGACCGGGTTCTCGATGCCGATCGGCAGCACCAGCGGCGCCAGGCCGAAGCGGTTGCCGAGTTGCCAGGCCTTTTCCATCGGCCGCAGATTGACCGGCACCATGGCGCGGATTTCCTTGCCCTGTGGGTCTTCGCCCAGGTCCCGCAGATACTGGCCGATCGCACCGGCGACACACGACAGCAGCACATCGTTGATCGAGCAGTTCAGGCCCTTGCCGACGGTCTTGACATAGTCCAGCGGCAGCGGCTCGCTCCAGGCGACGACCTTGCGGCCGATCGGTTTGCCTTTCAGCGCGGTCGGCGAATCGTCGGCGAGCAGCGCGAGTGCGGCGACATCGCTGAGCACCTGCATGCCCGACCTGGCCATGTCCATCGACCCGCTCAACCCGCCGGCGACCGAGCCCTGTGGGTTGGACAACATCTCCAGCGACTTGCTGACACCGCCGCCATACATGCCGATGGCCTTGACGGCGATCTCGCTCAAGGGCTTGAGCACGGCGTCCGAGAGCCAATCGCCGCCATCGGCATGCGTTGCGGCGGCCTCGCGCTTGCGCCGCTTGGGCGGGTCGGCGCCGCCATCGGTGATGCTCATCATCACCGAGATCAGCGCGATGCCGTCGGCAATGCAGTGGTGGATGCGCGCGATCAGCGCACTGCCACCTTCATAGTCGTCGATGAGGTGAAACTGCCACAGCGGCCGGCGAGCATCGAGCGGCGTCGTCGCCAGTTCGCCGCACAGCAGTTGCAACGCGGCTCGCTCGCTTTGCCCTTTTTCTTGCGCCAGGTGGATCGGCACGACATGGCGCTCGAGGTCGAAGTTGTCGTCGGCGACCCACATGGCGCCCATCGCATCGACGACCGCGCGTTGTTTGAAGCGGTCGTACTTGAGCAGCTTGTCGGCGATGCGCTCGCGCAGTGCCTCGATGCTGATCGCCGGGGTCAGCATCCAGACGCCGACGATCATCATCAGGTTGACGTCGTTGTCCATCCGCAACCAGGCGGTATCGACGCGCGACATGCGCTCGGTGGGGGTGGGCATTCGGCTTGGGCTCCTGGGGGCATGTCCAGACGGCAGGTCTGTCTGCGGCCCACGATGCTGGGTAACATCGCCACCGTCAATGCCCATTTTCACCCAAGGACAAACCGATGGCCGACCTCAAAGCAACGTTCGACAAAGCCGTGGCAGATTCGAAGAAACTGCCCGAGAAGCCCGACAACAACACCTTGCTCAAGCTCTACGCGCTCTACAAGCAGGCCACCGAAGGTGACGTCGAAGGCAAGCGCCCGGGTTTCACCGACATGGTCGGCCGCGCCAAGTTCGATGCCTGGGCGGCGATCAAGGGCACTGCGGGCGACGCGGCAATGCAGGACTATGTCGACCTGATCGAATCGCTGAAATAAGCGGCACGGGCGTACCAACCTAGGGGGAG
>JAYUSP010000355.1:0-4270 GCA_043755615.1 Betaproteobacteria bacterium | reverse complement strand
GCGGGTGCTGGGCCCGAACTGCCTGGGGCTGCTGAGCCCGCACCTGGGCCTGAACGCGAGCTTTGCACACACCGACGCGCTGGCCGGCGGGGTGGCCTTTGTTTCGCAATCGGGCGCGCTGGTCACCGCGGTGCTCGACTGGGCCAAGACGCGGCGCATCGGCTTTTCGCACATGGTGTCGCTGGGCGAACGCGCCGACGTCGACTTCGGCGACCTGCTCGACTACCTGGCCAGCGACAGCCGCACGCGTTCGATCCTGCTCTACATCGAATCGATCGAAGCGCCGCGCAAGTTCATGTCGGCGGCGCGGGCCGCGGCGCGCAACAAGCCGGTCATCGTCGTGAAGGCCGGCCGCGCCGGCAACGGCGTCCAGGCGGCGGCCTCGCACACCGGCGCGCTGGCCGGCTCGGACGTGGTCTTCGACGCGGCAATACGGCGTGCCGGCATGCTGCGCGTGGACACCTTGCAAGACCTGTTCATGGCCGCCCAGACCCTGGCCCGCTTCAGCGCCAGCCGCGAGGAGACCTTGACGTTGATGACCAATGGCGGCGGCGCCGGCGTGATGGCAGCCGATGCGGCGGCGCTGGCCGGGATCGCGTTGCAACCGTTGAGCGCCACGCTGCTGCGCCAGCTCGACGCGCTGCTGCCGCCGACCTGGTCGCGCGCCAACCCGGTCGACATCATCGGCGACGCTCCGGTGCGGCGCTACACCGAAACCCTGAGCACGCTGCTGGCCGAGCGCGACAGCGGCGCGGTGCTGTTCATGCACGCGCCGACCGCGATCCAGCGCAGCGACGACATCGCCCGCGCCTGCGCCCCGATCGCGCGCCAGGCGCCGGGCCGGGTGCTGGCCTGCTGGCTGGGCGACGCCGCGGTGGCCGACGCACGGCGCATCTTCGAGGACGCCGGCATCGCCGACTACGCCACGCCCGAAGAAGCGGTGCGCGCCTTCGCGATGCTGCGCACCTACCGCGCCAACCAGGCCCTGCTGCTGGAAGCGCCGTCCGCCAGCGAATGCGGGCCGCCCGACAGCGCCGGCGCGCGCGCCCAAATTGCCCAGGCCCTCGCCGAGGGCCGCGACATGCTCAGCGAGGTCGAGGCCAAGGCGGTGTTGCGGGCCTACGGCATCCCGGTCGTGAACACGCTGGCCGTCGGCACCGATGCCGACGCGGTGCTGGCCGCCGCGCAGGCCTGCGGCTACCCGGTGGCGCTAAAGATCCTGTCGCCCGACATCAGCCACAAGTCCGACGTCGGCGGGGTTCAGTTGAATCTGCGGGACGCGACCGAGCTGCGCCGCGCGGCCGAGGCGATGCTGGCGCGGGTGCGCGGCGCGCAGCCGCAGGCACGCATCACCGGCTTCACGGTGCAGCAGATGGTGGCGCGGCCGCTGGCGCAGGAGTTGATCGTCGGCGCCAGCGTCGACCCGGTGTTCGGCCCAGTGCTGCTGTTCGGCCAGGGCGGCACGGCTGTCGAGGTGCTGGCCGACCGCGCGATTGCGCTGCCGCCGCTGAACCGGGCGCTGGCCCGCGAACAGGTGTCGCGCACCCGCGTGGCCCGGCTGCTGGCCGGCTACCGCGACCACCCGCCCGCCGATCTCGACGCCGTTTGCGACGTGCTGGTCGCGGTGTCACAGATGCTCGTCGACCTGCCGCAACTGGCCGAACTCGACATCAACCCGCTGTGGGCCGACGCCGCTGGCGTGATCGCCCTCGACGCGCGCCTGCGCGTGAGCCGCAGCCCCTCGGCCGGCACCGAGCGCTTTGCGATCCTGCCCTACCCGGCCGAGCTGGCCGAGACCGTGACATGGCGGGGCCACAGCCTGTTGCTGCGCCCGATCCGCCCCGAAGACGAGGCGCTGCACCGCGCGTTCGTCGAGCGCTTGACGGCCGAGGACCTGCGCCTGCGGTTCTTCAACAGCCGGCGCGAACTGCCGCGCAGCGAACTGGCGCGGCTGGTGCAGATCGACTACGCCCGCGAGATGGCCTTCATCGCGCTGCGGACCGGCCCCGACGGAGCGACCGACACGCTGGGCGTGGTGCGCGCGGTCGCCGACCCGGACAATGTCGACGCCGAATTCGCCATCGTCGTGCGCTCCGACCTGCAGGGCCAGGGCCTGGGCCAGTTGTTGATGGGCAGAATAATCGGCTACCTCAAGGCCAACGGCACGCGGCGCATGGTGGGCGACGTGCTGCGCGAGAACCGCGGCATGCGCGACCTGGCGCTGGCCAACGGCATGCGGGCCGACGCGGCCACTTCGGACGGCTCGACGGTGCACTTCGTGCTGGATTTGCAAGGCGATGCCAACCCCGCCGACGGCCAGTCCACCGGCACCGCTACTTCAGGAACTCCGGCGAGATCAAGCGCGGCAGGAACAGGATGATTTCGGGGAACACGATGGTCAGCGCCAGCACGCCCAGCATCGGCATCAGCATGATCATCACGTCCTTGATCACCGAGCGCAGGCGCACCTTGGCAATCGCGCAAGAGATCATCAGGCACAGGCCATAGGGTGGCGTCACCAGCCCGAACGCCAGCGAAATGATGCCCACCATCGCAAAGTGCACCGGGTCCATGTGGACCGCTCGCGCCAGCGGTTCGAGGATGGTGCCGACGATGATGATGGCGGGAATGGCGTCGAGAAAGCAGCCCACCACGAGAAAGCAAAACGCGATGAAGAAGCCGGTGCCGGTGATGCCCATGCCCCAGGAACCCACGCCGGCGAGCAGCGCCTTCGGGATCTGGTAATAGGCGAGCAGCCAGCCGAACGCGCTGGCGGTGCCGACGCAAAACAGCGCCACCGCGGCCAGCTTGCCGGTGTCGAGCAGCGCGCCGTTGAGTTGCTTGCCGCTCATCTCGCGGTAGACGAAGGCCGACAGCGCCCCGGCGTAGAGCACCGCGATCGCCGCCGATTCGGTGGCCGTGAACCAGCCGAAGATCTTGCCGCCGATGATGATGAAGGGCGTCATCAACGCCGGCACCGACACCAGGGCCGAGAAGAAGACTTCCTTCAGCGTCGCCCGGGTGTAGGTCGGGTAGCCGCGACGCTTGGCATACGCATGCACCGTGGCCATCTGGGCCAGGCCGATCAGGAGCCCGGGGATGATGCCGGCCAGCATCAATGCGCCGATCGAGACCGACAACACGCCGCCCCAGACGATCATCAGGATCGACGGCGGAATGATGACCGCCAGCACCGCCGACACCGCGGTGATGGCCACCGAAAAGCTGACGTCGTAGCCCTCCTTCACCTGGGCGTCGATGAAGATCTTGCTCTGGCTCGCGGCGTCGGCCGTCGACGAGCCCGAGACGCCCGCAAAGAAGATCGACAGCACCACGTTGACCTGGGCCAGCCCGCCCGGAAAGTGGCCGACCAGCGCGCGCGAGAAACGCACTAGGCGGTCGGTGATGCCGCCCACGCCCATCAGGTTGGCGGTGAGCAGGAAGAACGGCACCGCCAGCAGGATGAACGAGTTGTAGGCGTTGAAGGTTTCCTGGATCAGGCCCTGCGGGTCGAGCCGGTCTTCGATCAAAAAGATCGGCAGGCAGGCCAGGCCGAGCGCGAAGGCGATCGGCACGCGCAGGAACATCAGACCGAAGAAGATGCCGAACAGGATCAGCGAGGCGGTGGACGGGTCGAGCGTGGCGCCAGTCATGGGGCCACCTCGCGGCCGGCCAGCACGCGCAGCGCGCGCAGCAGATGCTCACCCTGGAACAGCAGCCAGGTAATACCGGCCAGCGGCCATGCCATGTGAATCAGCCACAAGGGCAGCTCGGCAAGTTCGGAAAAGCGATTCCAGGCGAAGCGCGTGAACTGCCAGCCCCACCAGACGAAGACCAGCGCGAAGGCGAGGATGAACAGGCTGGACACGACCTTCAGCAAGGCGGTGCCGCGCGGCCCGAGCCGCGGCCAGACGTCGACATCGAAGTGGGTACTTTCGCGTATGCCCACCATGGCGCCGATCATGATCATCCAGACGAAGAGAAAGCGCGCCATCTCTTCGGTCCAAATGTAGCTCGGGATCAGCGCCGTGTAGCGCGAGAAGATCTGCAGGCTGACCGGGATGATGAGGATCGCCACCGAGGCCACGAGCAGCCACGACAACAGCCGGCTGTAGGCCGCCGTGAAACGCGCGAGCAGGATCAAAGCGCCTTGATCTTCGCGAAGATGGCCTCGGCGCCGACTTCCTTGGCGTAGGCGTCCATCACCGGATCGACCAGCTTCTTCATCGCGTCGCGCTCGGTGAAGGGCACGCGCTTCAACTTGTTGGCC
>JAYUSP010000354.1:0-4272 GCA_043755615.1 Betaproteobacteria bacterium | reverse complement strand
CTGCTCGGCGGCACCGGCGTCGGCGCGCAGACAGCGGCACCTACGGTCGCAGCGGACACCGGCCAGATCACGACGATCACCGTCACCGCGAACCGTCGTATCGAAGACGCGCAGAAGGTCAGCACGTCGGTCACGGCGTTGTCGGCCGAGAAGCTGGCCGAACGCAACATCTACGACATCTCGCAGTTTGAAGGCCTGTCACCGGGCTTCACTTTCGGCAGGTCGGGCGCTGACGCGCGGCCGGCGATGCGCGGCGTGCGCACCGAGGCCGTGCAGCAGAACGCCGACACGACGATCGGATTTTTCATCGACGGCATCTACAAGAGCCGTCCGAGCCAGGCGCTGGCCAGCTTCGTCGATCTCGAGCGGGTCGAGGTGCAGCGCGGGCCGCAGGGCACCTTGTTCGGCCGCAACACTTTCGGCGGCAACATCGTCTTGACCACCGCCAAACCCGAGCTCGGCGAGACCAGCGCCGAAGGCAGCGTGCTGCTCGGCAGCTTCAAGCGCACCCGCCTCGAAGCCGTCGGCAACATTCCCGTGGCGCCCGCCGTGGCGATTCGCCTGGCCGGCGCGGTGGACAAGTCCGACGGTTACGTGAAGAACGATTTCAATGCCGCCGCCGACATGTTCGACCAGGACCTGCGCTACTTCCGGGGATCGGTGCGCTTCAAGCCCGACAACCGCTTTGACGCCATCATCAAGGTGGAGAGTACCGAACAGCGCGGCAACGGCGCGGGTGGCTTCAGCTACTTTCAGAAGGGCACCTACCTCAACGGCACCTGCCGACCGCTGCTGAACAGCACCTTCTATGCGTTGAACGGCCGCGGCGGCCTGACCGACGGCTTGCCGGATTGCACCCGCACCGTTGGCATCCCGGGCGGCGCAGGCGTGGGCACCACGGCCGACGTGGGCCGGCCCATCTACAGCCCGAGCAACCCCTGGCGTGTTGAAAACGACTTCCAGTCGCAGCTGAGCCTGTCGGACAAGAGCGTTACCGCCGATGTGTCTTACCGCTTCGACAACTTCACGCTCAAGTCCATCACCGGCGGCTCTGACTTCTCGGTGTTACGCACGGTCGACCAGGACTTCTCCCGCGCACCGATCGTCATAAGCCGCGAGCTCACGAAGAACAAGAGCTTCTCGCAAGAGCTACAAGTGCTGTCTGAAGGGAAGGGCCCGTTCGGTTATGTAGCAGGCCTGTACTTTTTCAAAGACAAGACCGACAACTTGGCAGTGTTCCAGCCCATTCTTCGCAGTTCGGGCCAAGGCTTCTATGACACGGCGATATCGGAGACCAAGTCCACCGCCGCGTACGCTCAGTTGAGCTTTGCTGCCACCAACGACCTGAAGTTCACAGCTGGCCTGCGCCACACGGTTGACAAGAAAGAGTACAAGTTTGCCAACCGCAACGCAGGAACGCCCGTCACCCCGGGGGACGACCCAGTGTTCACTACGATGGATGCATTGTTTGCCCCGAATTCGGCGTTTGGAAGTGCCGGCGTCACCAATTGCGGCACCGCAGTGGGCGGCTTCGCGGCCGGCGCGGTGATACCTGGCGCCAACTGCGGCGGTGTGGGCAACAACACCTTCTTCGGTGCCACCTACAGCCCGGTGGAATTCAAGAAGACCACCGGCCGCCTGGCCGGCGAGTACAGCCTGAACAAGGATCAGTTGCTGTACATCAGCTACAGCACCGGTTTCAGCTCGGGCGGCTTCAACGGCAGCCAGACAGCGCTGATCACCGAGGCCACACGCACCTTCAACCCCCAGGAAGTGGCGGCGCTTGAAATCGGCTCGAAGAATCGTTTCCTGAACAACACCTTGCAGCTCAACGTGGCGGCCTTCATGAACCGCTACAAAGACCAGCAAGAGCAGCGCCAGGTGCCCGTGGGCCTGACCACGGCATCGCTGCTGTTCAACGCTGCCAAGTCCAAGGCCAATGGCGTCGAGCTTGAAAGCGAATGGCGCGTGACACGCCAGTTGACGCTCGGCGCGACCTTGTCGGTGCTGGACGCCAAGTACACCAGCTTCCCGGACGCACCCGGCCCGATCGCGATCACCCAGCTCATCGACAGCCCGGGCACCGCGGCCACCGTGGTCAACGGCGTGACCATTGCGCCGGCCGGGCAGACCCGCGTCTTCGCGCCGGGCTACAACTGCGGCCTGATCGGCGGCACCGGCGTCAACGGCATACCCCAGGCCTTTGGCTGCGACCTTACCGGCAACAAAATCCCGTATGCGGCGGACCGCTCGGGCTCGGTCTCGGCGGCCTACACCATCGGCCTGGGCAGCCTGGGCAGCATCACGCCCATGGTGGTCGTCAACTTCAGCAGCGGCTATTTCGGCCAGATCTACAACGTCGATGCCGAGCGACAAGGCGCATACACCAAGACCGACTTGAAGCTGAACTGGAAAATCAACGACAAGCTCAACGTGCAGGCCTTCGTCGACAACGCGAGCAACGCCGTAGTCATCAACCGCTATGTGTGGGGCGGCGGCAGCACGATGCAGAACAGCGCCGCAGCGCCGCGCACGTTTGGCGTGAAGCTGGGATACAGATTTCTCTGATGCAGCTCGAGGGCGCGGCGACGGCGGCCCTCGGGACCCTGCATCCACTTCGAGCAACGCCATGCCGACGCCGCGTATCCTGACCACGCACGTCGGCAGCCTGCCGCGCAGCCAGCCGGTGGTCGAACAGATTTTCGCGCGCGAGAAGGGCGAGCCGATCGACGAAGACACCTTCGACGCCGTGATGGCCGCGGCCGTCGACGACTGCGTGGCGCGCCAGGTGGCGGCGGGCGTGGACATCGTCAGCGATGGCGAGATGAGCAAGATCAGCTACGCCACCTACATCAAGGATCGCTTCACCGGCTTCGATGGCGACAGCCCGCGGCGCACGCCGGCCGACCTGCTCGACTACCCTGGTTTCATGAAGCGGCTGTCGTCGTCGGGGGGCACGCCGACGTACCGCCGGCCATGCTGCGTCGGCCCCATCGGCGTCAAGACGCTCGAGCCGCTGGCCAAGGACATCGTGCACGTCAAGGCGGCAGCCGCCAGGCACGGGGCTGGTGCCGTCTTCATGAACAGCGCCTCGCCCGGCGTGGTGGCGCTGTTCCAGCCGAACCGGCACTACGCAGACGACGACGCGTACCTCGAAGCATTGGCGTTGGCACTGCGCCACGAATACCACGCCATCGTCGATGCCGGCCTCATCCTGCAGCTGGATTCGCCGGACCTCGGCCTGGGCCGGCACATGATGTTCAGTGACCTGGACGAGGAGTCGTACCTCGCGCGCATCGAGCGCCATGTCGAAGCGCTCAATTTTGCCCTGGTCGCGATTCCGGCCGACCGCGTGCGCATGCACGTATGCTGGGGTAACTACGAAGGCCCGCACCACAAGGATGTGGCGCTGGCGACCATCCTGCCCACGGTGCTGAAGGCCAAGCCGCAAGGCCTGCTGTTCGAAACCGCCAACCCGCGCCACGCGCACGAATGGGAAACCATCAGCGACATGCGCACTCAGATTCCAGACACCAAGGTGCTCATCCCTGGCGTGCTCGACACCACCACCAACTTCATCGAGCACCCGCGCCTGATCGCGCAGCGCGTGCAGCGCTTCGTCGACATCGTCGGCGCCGAGCGCGTCATCGCCAGCAGCGACTGCGGCTTCGGCACCTTCGCCGGCTTCGGGGCGGTTGATGCCGAAATCGTCTACGCAAAGCTGGCGGCCATGCGTGAAGGCGTGTCAACGCTCGGCTGACGGTGCGGGGAGGGGGGCGGAACGCCAGTCGCCACTGCCGGCGCCAGCCAGCACGGTCACGTCAGCAAGCCGGCCCGATACCCGCCCGCTGGGCAGCCGGCATCACGCCACGACAACTTGTCGCGCGCGCCTCGTCGCCGCGCGGGCTGGCCCGGATTGCCGCCCGAGGCGGCCTCGGTGCATAACCCTGGAGCGTGCAGCGTGACTGCCGTTTCTTAAACCAGAGTGCCGGGCTTGAGCCCGGGTGGAGACACCAAAGTCATGGACATGAACCGGAGGCATTTTTTCCGGGTCAGTGGAGCGGGGCTGGTAGGTTCCAGTCTCGTCGCGCTCGGCTTTTCGCCGACGGCCGCGTTGGCCGAAGCGCGCAACTTCAAACTGGCTCGGACCACTGAGACCCGCAGCACCTGCCCGTATTGTTCGGTCAGTTGCGGGATGATCATGTACACGCTGGGCGACCGGGGGAAAAACGTCAAGTCGACCATCGTCCACATCGAGGGCGACCCCGACCA
>JAYUSP010000353.1:0-4274 GCA_043755615.1 Betaproteobacteria bacterium | reverse complement strand
TGAACGCCGCGGTCATGTCGACCGGCGCCACCGCCGGGTTCTTCTCGATGCCGTCGAAGCGCAGCACCTTGTCGATCGCCATCACGTAGAGCTTGCCGTCGGCACTCATCGCCACGCCCGAAGGCTGGGTCAGCTTGTCGACCACGACCCGGCTGGTGCGCTGCGCACCGCCATCGGTCACTTCGTAGACGCGGCCGATGCCGCGGGTGCCGATGTAGACCTTGCCGTCGGCGCCGCGCACCATGGCGCGCGCACCCGGCATGCCGCTGGCCCAGATCTCGGCCTTGAAGCCGGGCGGCAGCTTGTAGCTTGCCAGCGGGATCTCACTCGGCGGCGTGGCGGTCAGCTTGCCGGCCACGGGGGCGAGTCGCGAGCTGGCCTGCTCGGCACCGCGGCCTTGTTGCCAGGCCGGGGGAGGTGCGGCGGCAGCAGCAGCGGCCACCGGCGCCGCAGCAGCCGCCACGGGCGCCGCGGTGGGCCTCATCGACTGGCATGCGGCGAGCGACAGAACGGCGGCGGCGGCGAGCAAGGTTCTTGCAAACATCGGGTCTCCTGGAGGTGGTGGAACCGCGCGGCACGACGCCGCCACAGCGGGCCGAATTATGTCCGCGTCGGCCGGCGCCGCCGCCCGGGTCAGACCCTCGCCAAACCCCAATCCCCGCCCTGCGGTGGCCCTGAAACCCGCGCCACACCCCCTTCACTGTCGCCCGCCCCGGTCCGTTGAATCATTGAGATGCGCGGTGAAGGACTAGCGAGAGAGGATGCGATGCAAGGCGCACATGCCCGCAATGCCCAGCGGCATTGCGAGCATTCGCAAAGCGGCAGCGCGCCCGTATCGCTTGGACAGCACCGCGCTGATCGCTGATTTCAGTGATTCAGTGGACGGGGCTTTGCCGGGCGAGTCGTCGGTGCGCGGTCGGGTCTTGCGCCCGGCCCCTCGCAAGACCCGATTCCCCGCCCCCGCGGTCGCCCCCACACTGGCGGGGCTGCCACTTCATCGTTCACCCCGCATGCTTGCTCCCGACATCACGGTACGCCACGCCGTCATCGACCTGCTGCGCCGCCTGGGCATGACCGCGATCTTCGGCAACCCGGGTTCGACCGAGCTCGGCCTGCTGCGCGAGCTGCCCGACGACTTCCGCTACGTGCTCGGGCTGCAGGAGGCGGTGGTGGTCGGCATGGCCGACGGCCACGCCCAGGCGACGCGCAACGCCGCCTTCGTCAACCTGCACTCGGCGGCAGGCGTCGGCCATGCGATGGGCAACATCTACACCGCGTTCAAGAACCGCACGCCGCTGGTCATCACCGCCGGCCAGCAGGCGCGAGCCATCCTGCCGTTCGACCCCTTCCTCGGCTCGGTGCAGCCGACGGAGCTGGCCAGGCCCTACGTCAAGTGGAGCATTGAGCCGGCGCGTGCCGAAGACGTGCCGCAGGCGATTGCGCGCGCCTACGCGGTCGCGATGCAGGAGCCGCGCGGCCCGGTGCTGGTGTCGATTCCGGCCGACGACTGGAACCGCCCGGCCGAGCTCGTGACCGAGCGCGTCGCGAGCCAGCGCTCGCGCCCCGACCCCGAGCTGCTGGCGCGCATCGGCGAGGCGCTCGACGCGAGCGAGCGCCCGGCCTTCGTGGTCGGCGCCGCGGTCGACCGGGGCGACGCCTGGGATGGGGTGCGCCAGCTCGCCGAGCGCCACAACGCGCGCGTCTTCGCGGCGCCGATGTCCGGGCGCTGCGGCTTCGCCGAAGACCACCCGCTGTTCGCCGGCCACCTGCTCGCGATGCGCGAGCCGATCGTCGCCGCGCTCGACGGCCACGACCTGGTGTTCGCCATCGGCGCGCCCGCCTTCACCTACCACGTCGAGGGCAGCGGCCCGATCCTGCCGCCGGGGGCGCGCCTGTGCCAGTTGATCGACGACCCGGCGGTCGCGGCCTGGACGCCGCTGGGCATCGCCTGCGTCGCCAGCATCCGCCTGGGCGTCGCCGACCTGCTGGCACGGCCGGCGTGCCCACCCCGCCCGGCGCCGCCTCGGCGCGCCGCGGCACCGCGCGCCGAGGCGCCCCTGGGCAGCGCGCCGATGTCGGCCGCCTTCGTCCTGCAAACGCTGGCCGAGCTGCGCGACCCGGCGTCGATCGTGGTCGAGGAGGCGCCGAGCGCGCGCCGCCACATGCACCTGCACCTGCCGATCACGCGCAGCGCAACCTTCTTCACGATGTGCAGCGGCGGCCTGGGCTGGAGCATGCCGGCGGCGGTCGGCATCGCGCTCGCGCAATCGCAACCGAAGTTGCAACTGCAGCCGCAGGCCAAGGTGATCGCGCTGATCGGCGACGGCTCGGCGATGTATTCGATCCAGGCGCTGTGGAGTGCGGCGCAGCTCGCGCTGCCGATCACCTTCGTGATCCTGAACAACCGCCGCTACGCCGCGCTTCAGGAGTTCGCGCCGGGGTTCGGTTTCGGCCCGCGAGACCCCTTGCCAGGCAGCGCACTGCCGGGGCTCGACTTCGTGGCCCTCGCTCGCGGCCACGGCGTGCAGGCGGTTCGGGTCGACACTGCGGCGGCGTTGCGCGGCACCTTGGCGCAGGCGTTGGGCTCGAGCGCGCCGATGCTGGTCGAGGTCGAAATCGAATGAACCGTAGTCCACCGGAGTCGGCATGAAACTTTTGGTTCGCGGGTTCGCGCGGCGCGAAGTCATTCAGGCGGCTGCGTGCGCCGCGGCGTTGGCGCTGCCAGCCCGGGCACGATCGCAAAGCGTCGCCCGCGTCGCCTGGGTCTCCACTTCCCCGGCCAACGACGGCACGTTGTTTTTCAACGAGCTGCGCAACGGCTTGCGCGAACTCGGCCACGTGGAAGGACGCAACCTCGCGCTCGATGCCTACTGGGGCGACCACGGTTCGGAGCTGCTGAATAAAAGAATCCTCGAGGCGGTCTCGTCCAAGCCGCAGGTCATCGTGGCGCAAGGGCCGGCCGTCCTCGCGATTCGCCAGTTGAACCTGCCGCTGCCCATCGTCTTCGGCTTCAGCGGCGACCCGGTCGAAGCCGGCCTGGTGCAAAGCCTGGCGCGGCCCGGCGGCAACCTGACCGGAATTTCTTACCTGCAGCTCGAACTGGTGGGCAAGCGGCTGCAATTGCTCCACGCGCTGCTGCCCGAGGTCCGGCGTGTGGCCGTCATTTCGTTCCCGCGCCACGCCGGCGACCTGAGCGAACGCGGTGCCTGCGAGAGTGCCGCCGTGAAGCTGGGTTTGACGCTCGAGATGTTCGAGGCCCAGACCGCGAGCGACGTGCTGACCGCGCTCGCCACGATCGAAAAGTCGCAGCACAGGGCGGTGATGATTTTTCCGACCCAGACCGTGACCGCGATGCGCGAACGCATCGCCGCGTGGTCGATCCGCACCCGCATCCCCACTGTCTCGGGCTGGGCCCAGTTTGCCGAGGGCGGCAACCTGATGTCGTTCGGCCCCAACCTGCACGCCACCAGCTTTCGACTGGCCAGCTTCGTCGACCGTATCCTCAAAGGTGCCAAGCCCGCCGACCTGCCGGTCGAGCAGCCGGTTCGGGTCGAACTGGTGGTCAACGCCCGCACCGCCAAGGCGTTGGGCATCGGCATCCCGTCGGCGGTGCTGTTGCAGGCCGACAAGGTGATTGAATAATCCAACTTTTCTCGAGAGGCCCGCATGAAATCATCGAAGCTTTTCCTCGGCGCGTTGCTCGCGTCGGCAGCTCTGGCGGCCGGCGCGCAAGGCTTCCCCAACAAGCCGATTCGCCTGGTCGTCACCTTTCCGGCCGCCGGCGCGCCCGACATCCTGGCGCGGCTGTTCGCCGACAAGGCCCAGCTCGGCCAGCCGGTGGTGGTCGACAACGTGCCCGGCGCGGGCGGCAACATCGGCGCCGACAAGGTGGCCAAATCGCCGGCCGACGGCTACACGTTGGTGATGGGAACGGTGGGCACCCATTCGATCAACGGCGCGCTGTACGCCAAGATGCCCTACGACATGGTGAAGGACTTCGTGCCGGTCGCGCACATCGCCTCGGCGCCCAACCTGCTCGTCGTCACCAACGACCTGCCGGTGAAAAACGTGGCCGAGCTGGTCGCCTACATGAAGGCCAACCCCGACAAGCTCAGCTTCGGCTCGCCGGGCATCGGCACCTCGGTGCACGTCTCTGGCGAGCTGTTCAAGACGATGACCGGCACCCAGATGCAGCACGTGCCGTACAAGGGTCGCCAGTTCGCGATCCCCGACCTGGTGGGCGGGCAGATTCAGGTCATGTTCGACAACATGCC
>JAYUSP010000352.1:0-13826 GCA_043755615.1 Betaproteobacteria bacterium | reverse complement strand
ACCGTGCGCTGCACATTCAGCGCGTTGCCAAAGCCGGTATCGGCGTCGACGATCACCGGCGTCGGCACCCGCTCGGTGATGCGCGCCAGCGCATCTTCGACTTCGCTGAAGGTCGTCAGGCCAATGTCTGATCGGCCCAGGCGTGTGTAGGCGATCGACGCGCCAGAGAGGTACAGCGCTTCGAAGCCAGCCTGGTGCGCGATCAATGCCGACAGCGCGTCGTAGACACCCGGGGCCAGCAGCGGCCGCGGCTCGGCAAGGCGGGTCTTCAGCGTCATGGCTTCTCCGACAGTTTTGCGATGGCGGTCTGCGCGGCGATGGCGCCCCCTGCGACCGCGCTCAGCAGACCGTTGCCGGACAGATAACCCCAGACCGCATTGCCCGAAACACCCCGCGCGGCACCGCCCGCGGCAAGCAGGTTGGGCAGCGCCGGGCCGTCTTCGCGCAGCACGCGGCAATTGGCGTCGATATCGAGCCCGCCCTGGGTGTGGAAAAGCGCGCCGGTGACCTTGATCGTGTGCAGCGGCGGTAGCAGACTGGTGCCGTGCAGGCTTGACGTTAGCTGGTCGGCATCGCAGTCGATCAACGCCGCAAGCGCCGCGACATCGGAGGCGTCGCGCACCGCGCCGGCAGCTTCAGCGGTCAGGAAGTCGGGGAAGCTGCGGCCCAGCGCGAGCAGGCGGTCATCAAAGACATTCCAGGCGATCGCACCCGGCTGCGCCAGCACTTGCACCGAGGCTTCGGAGTAACCCGCCGTTTCGTCGTGGAAACGTTCGCCGCGGCGGTTGACCTGCACCCCACCTTCGCTCATCAGCGCCCACGAGATCAGCGCGCCCTGCGGTACCGCCCACGAGCCATGGCCCTGGTAGCCGCCGAGATCGGCAAGTCGCGCGCCGAGCTGGCGGCCCCAGAGCAAGGCGCAGCCATCGTTGCCGGCGTGGCCGGCAAATACCGCATCGCGCATCTGCGGCAGCAGCTCGCGCACCAACACCGGGTTGCCGCCGAAGCCGTTGCAGGCGAGCAGCAAAACGTCGCAGCCGAGATGCTCCAGACGACCATCGGGCCGCAGCAGGCCCACGCCGAGCACACGACCGCTAAGGTCACACCAGAGCTGCCTCACGAGGGCATTGTTCAACAGCATCGCCCCGGCTCTCGACGCGGCGCGATCGAGCGCCGCGACCAGCGCCGCACCGGTGCGGTCTTTCAGGCTGTGCATGCGCCGCAGGCTGTGGCCGGGGTACAAAAAACCGTCGAGCAACTCGAAATCCAGCCCATGCCGGGCCTGCAAGGCGTCGATCGCGGGGGCGATGGCGCCGGTGTACGCGGCGACCAGATGCGCCGCGGCCGAGCCCTTGGCCTTGGCCTGGATCTCGGCGGCAAACCGCTCTGCGCTGTCGCCCGTCACGCCCGCCGATCGCTGCGTCGCCGTGCCAGCGGCCGGGATGAACCCCGACGACAACGCAGTCGACCCGCCCGGCGCGGCGTCGCGCTCGAGCACCGCGCAGTCGATGCCAGCGTCGCGCAGCATCAGCGCCGCCGTCAGGCCGCAGGCGCCGGCGCCGACGATGAGCACCGGCAGCTGCGGCGTGCCGGCCGGCAGGCGGCTGGCGGTGACGATCGTGGGTGCGATCGTGGGTGCGATCGTGGGCCCCAACGTGGGCCCAGGCCCGGTCTTGGTCATCGCTTCGGTCATCGCCTCGGTCATCACTTCCGTCAGCGTCCGCGGCGGCAGCGCACGATCAAGCCGTCGGCCGGTGCAAATACCGCCCACGTGGTTTGCCGATGACCTGGCCGGCGTCGAAGATCTTCATGCCGCGCAAAAACGTGGTGTCGACATGCGCCGACAGCTCCAGGCCCTGAAAGGGTGTGTACCCTTGAGTCGAAGGTGAGGCCGCGGCGTCGATGGTCCAGCGGCGCGCCGGGTCGACGATGGCGATGTCGGCATCGAAGCCAACCGCGATGTCGCCCTTGTGGTTGAGGCCGTAACGCTGCGCCGGGTTCCAGCTCGTCACCCGCGCCATGTGGTTGTAGCCCATGCCTCGCCGCGTGCCTTCGCTGACCAGCGCCGGCAGCAGGTATTCGGTGCCGCCGAAGCCGCTCTTGGCCATCCAGACATTGCCAAAATAGCGCTTCGGAATTTTTGTCTCGTGGCGGCAACAGGCATGGTCGCTGACGACCCAGTCGAGCTTTTCATCGAGCAAGGCCTGCCACAGATATTCGACATCCTCGCGCGGCCGGATCGGCGGGTTGACCTTGGCCAGCTCGGCCGCCGGTGACGTGATGTCGAGCATCAGGTGGCCGATCGTGACCTCGCGTTTGAAGTCGATATGCGGGAAGACGCTGGCCATCATCAGCGCCGCCTGCACCGCCTTGCGCGAACTCAGGTGCAGCAGGTTGATATTCGGCAGCGCCGTCTCGTTGGCCAGGTAGGCGGCGATGAATACCGCCAGCCCTTCGGAGTGCGGCGGGCGCGACGCGCTGTACGCCGCCAGCCCCTTCATCGATTTGTCGCGCTCGACGATCTTGGTGTACGCGGTCATCACCTCGGCCGTCTCGCAGTGCAGCGACAGCGAGATCTGCGCGGCGCTTTCGGGCAGCCGTTCGCGCGCCGCCTGGACGCCCCGCATCACAAATTCGAAATGGGCGAGGTCGTAACGTTCGTCCTCGCCGATCATCAGGAAGTCGCGCTGTGTATTGCTCGCGCCATGCAGGCCATGCGAGCCGTAGAACATGAAAATCTTGAAGCTCGCGACGCCGTATTTTTCGATCAACATCGGGATCTCGTCGATATGCTGGCCGTTCATCGGCGCCAGGTGAAAACCGTAGTCGACGTGAAAACGGTCGCGGCTCAGCTTGAGCACCTCGGGAAAGAACTTCTTGTACGGCCCGCCCTTGTTCAGGTAGTACTGCCCGGTACGAAAGTAGTTCAGCGACGACGTCACGCCGCCCATCGCCGCGGCCTTGCTCTCACTCACCGCGTCTTCGGCCAGCGGCGAGTAGATGCCGCTGTGCATATGCGCGTCGACCACGCCGGGAAACGCCAGCCGACCGCGGCCATCGAAGACCTCTTTGGCGCTGCTCGCGTCGATGCCGGGGGCGACCTTGGCCACCTTGCCGTCGCGCACCGCGATATCACCTTCATGGACCACATTGCCGTGCGGGCGCACGACGCGGACACTTTTGATCAGCAGGTCAAACTCGGGTTGATTCATCGCGCACCTCTGTATGGGGTCACACTTTGTATGGGGTCAGGTCTTGCCTTTTGCCTTGAGCTGCGCCATCAGGCCGCCGGCCTCAACGCGGTCGAGCAAAAAGTCGGGAGTCGGTTCGCAGTGCAGTGTTTGCCCATCGGCCCGCTGGATCTCGCCGGCGCGGGCATCGAGCGACAGCCACTCGCCGTCGTCGATCAAACTCGCCTGCGGGCAGGTCATTAACAACAGGCCGACGTTGAAGGCGTTGCGGAAATACAGGCCGCTGAACGACGGCGCGATCACCGCCGCGACACCCAGATGCACGAGCACGCTGGCCGCCTGCTCGCGCGACGAGCCGATGCCGAAGTGCGCACCGGCGACGATCACGTCACCCGCGCGCACCGCGGCCGCAAAGTCCGGCCGCAGCGCACCCAGGCAGGCAAGCGCGGTGACGTCGATGCCAAATTTCATCGTCGGCCCGGGGGCGAGCTGGTCGGTGTCGATATCGGCACCGAACTTCCACACCCGATGCGCGGCAATGCTCACCTCAGTACCTCACGCGCATCGCTGATGAAGCCGCGCAGCGCCGATGCTGCCACCGTGAACGGCGATGCCAGATAAACCTGTGCCGACTCCGCCCCCATGCGGCCCTTGAAGTTGCGCGCCGTCGACGAGATCACCGTGCTGCCTTGGGGAATCGCGCTGCCATACCCGGCGCAGGCGCCACAGGCACTCGGCAGCCAGGTCGCACCGGCGTCGCTGAGCAGCTTGACGATGCCTTCGCGCGCCGCGGCATCGTGGTCGGCCACGCTCGCCGGCGCTACCAGCAACTGCACGCCGGGCGCGATGCGGTAACCGGCAAGCACCCGCGCCGCGGCGCGCAGGTCATCGAGCTTGGCGCCGGTGCAGGCGCCGATATAGGCGATGTCGATCGGGGTCGGCTCAAGGTCATCCACCGCCCGCACATTGGCCGGGCTGTGCGGCAGCGCGATCTGCGGCGGCAGCGACGAGGCGTCGAAGTTGTGCCGCACCCCGGGCGCATCTTCGTCGCTGTGCCACGCTGCGACATCGACATCGGGCGCGCCATGCGCGGCGAGCCAGTCGCGGGTGGTCTCGTCGGGCGCGACCAGCCCGACCTGGGCGCCGAGTTCGGCGCTCATGTTCGCCAGCGTCATGCGCTCGGCCATCGGCAGTGCGCGCACCGCCTCACCACAGAATTCAACCGCCTGGTACTCGCCGCCGTTCAGACCGTGCCGGCCGAGCATCAACAGCATCATGTCCTTGGCGCTGACCCCGTCGGCCAGGCGGCCGGTCCAGCGCATGAAGATCGTCTGCGGCACGCGCAGCCAGATCTCGCCGGTGACGACGACGCCGAGCATCTCGGTCGCGCCGATGCCAAACATGTAGGCGCCGAAGGCGCCGCCGGTGGGCGAGTGCGAATCGCCGCCGACGCAGAACATGCCGGGCCGGATATGCCCGGCCTGCGGCACCACGACATGGCAGATGCCCAGGCTGTCGTAGACATGGGGCAGCGCTTGTTCGGTGGCCCAGTCGCGCGCGATGCGCACGATGCGCCGCGACTCGTCGTCGACCGCCGGCACATAGTGGTCGAGCACGAGCACGACCTTGTTCTTGTCCCAGATTTTTGCGCCCAACTCGGCCAGCATCGGCTGCAAGCGCCGCGGGCCGCTGGAGTCGTGGAACATCGCCAGGTCGACTTCGCAAGTCACGATCTCGCCCGGCTGCACCAGCGCGCGGCCAGCCGCACGCGCAACGAGTTTCTGCGCCAGCGTGGTTTTTGTCGTGTTCGCGGTGTTCGTGGTGTTGAGTTCGGCCGCCATCACAGCCCCAGATAGGCGCGTCGCAGGCCGTCACTGGCCAGCAGCTCGGCCGGCGTGCCGGCAAAAGATACGCCGCCGTTTTCGAGCACGTAGGCGCGGTCGCTGATTTCGAGCGACTGCGCAACGTTCTGCTCGACGAGCAGCACCGACAGGCCGTCGTGATGCAGCCGGCGGATCAACGTGAACATCTCTTCGACGAGCAGCGGCGACAGGCCGAGCGAGGGCTCGTCCAGGATCAACAAACGCGGCTCGGCCATCAGGCCGCGGCCGATGGCGAGCATCTGCTGCTCGCCGCCGCTCATCGTGCCGGCCTGCTGCATGCGGCGGTCCTTGAGGCGCGGGAAGATCACGAAGACCCGCTCGAGATTGGCCGCGCGCCTTTCGCGGGCACGCGCAAACGATCCGAGTTCGAGGTTTTCCAGCACCGTCAGGTTGGGGAAGATCTTGCGCCCCTCGGGGACCTGGATCAGCCCGGCCTTGACGACATCGCGGTAGTGCATCCGCGTCAGGTCCTGGCCATCAAAACTCAAGCGCCCGCTCCACGCCGGCAGCAACGCGCAAACGGTCTGGATGAGCGTCGACTTGCCGGCGCCATTGCTGCCCAACAGCGCGACGATCTCGCCGCTGCGCACGGCCAGGTCGACCCCCCGCAGCACCTCGACCGCGCCGTAGCCACCGCGCAGTTGCTGCACTTCGAGCAAAGCCGCCGCTGCGATGTTCATACCGCACGCTCCTGCAGCCGCTTCGCCGCACCCGGGCCGAGATAGGCCTCGATGACGGCTGCGTCTGACGTGACTTCGGCCGGCGTGCCCGACGCAATGAGCTGCCCTTGCGCCAATACCCAGACCTGCGCGGCCAGGTTCATCACCGCCTGCATCACATGTTCGATCATCAGCACCGTGACGCCGTCGGCGACGATGCGGCGCAGCACCGGCAGCATCTCGCCGATCTCCTGCGGGTTCAGGCCGGCGAGCACTTCGTCGAGCAGCAGCAGCTTCGGCGCCGTCGCCAGCGCGCGCGCCAGCTCCAGTCGCTTGCGGCCGGCGACTGTCAATTCGGCCGCGGGCTGGTCGAGCAGCGCCGCGAGGCCGACACGCGCCGCAACTTCATCGGCCGCGGCCAGCGCGGCGCGCCGGCCGGGCAGGTGCAGATGCGCGCCGACAGCGATGTTCTCGCGCACCGTCTGCGCCGCAAACGGCTGCACGATCTGGAAGGTGCGGGTCATGCCGTCGCGCGCATTCAGGTGCGGGGCGCGGCCGGTGATGTCGCGCCCGGCAAAGACGACGCGGCCGGAATCCGGCTTGAGAAAACCCGAGGCACACGCAAACAGCGTCGTCTTGCCGGCGCCGTTGGGACCGATCAACGCGCTCAAGGCACCGGGCAGCACATCGAAGCTCACATCCTGCACCGCACGCAAGCCGCCAAAAGCGATCGACAGCCGCTCGACGCGCAGCAGCGGTTCAGCCACGATGACCCCCGCGCCCACGCCCGCGCCCCCGCCAGACATCGATGACGCTGCGCCCGACACCCGACAAGCCACGCGGTGCGAACATCACGATGAGCACCAGCACCGCGCCGTAGATGACCATGTTCAGCCCGGGCAGGTTGCCGAACAGATTGCGCGTGACCTCGGCCAGCAGGTGCAGCACCACCGCACCGAGCAGCGGCCCCCACAGCGTGCCGATGCCGCCGACGATGGCCGCCACCAGCGCCTCAACCGAACTCGCCGGGCCGAAGGCGATCGCCGGGTCGATGTACTGGAAGACCTGGACATAAAACGCGCCGCCGGCGCCCATGAAGCCGGCGGAGACAACGATCGCACCAAGCTTGATGCGAAACGGATCGACGCCGATCGCGCGCGCCGCATCTTCGTTGTCGCGCACTGCCTGCAACTGTGCGCCAAAGCGTGAATGCCGCAACCAACTGGTGACCAGCAGCGCGGCGATGACGAGCGCGAGCATGAGCACGATGTAGCCCTTGCGCGAGCCGAACTGCATATTCGCCGCCGATTCGCGCAGCGGCACCATCAACCCGACACCGCCCCCGGTGAAGCCCGCGGAGACCGCGAGGATGCGGAAGACCTCGGCAAAAGCCAGCGTCACGAGCGCGAAATAGGAGCCCTTCAATCCATAGCGAAAGGTCAGTGCACCGACAAACAGGCCGACCGCGGCTGCCGCCAGCACCGCCAGCGCGAGTGCCAGCCAGGGGCTCATCGCGTAGCTGATCTGGGCGATCGCTTGCACGTAGGCGCCGGTGCCGAAAAACAGCGCATGGCCAAATGAAAACTGGCCGCCGTAACCGCCCAGGATGTTCCAAGACTGCGCCAGCAGCGTCGCGTAGAGGGCCATCATGATGAACGTCAGCCAGACGCCGGATTCGGTGGCCAGCGTCGTCGCTGCGACTGCGGCGGCAAATCCTGCGATCGCAAGCAGGTCGCGCATCAGACCTCGGCCCTGTCGGCGGTGCTGGCCGTGTCGGCTGGCTTGGCGACGCCGGGGTCGTGCGCTTCGGCAACGCCGGCGAAGGCGGCATCGGGGTGGCCGGCTTCGCTTGGCAAATTCTTATGCGCTATGCCGGCCACCCCGACGCCACCTTCGCCCCCAGCACCAGCACCCCCACCACCGGCCGCAGCACCAGCCACAGGGCCGGCAGCAGCCACTGAATCCGGAGCGCGGTATTGACGTCGGCTCGATCTCATCGCTTCAGCCGGGAGAGGGGGCCCCGACACAGTGACTAAGAATTTGCGGAACGAAGTCGGGGCCCCCTCTCCCGGCTGCGAGAACAGAGATCGACGGACCATCGACACAGCAGAGCTCATACCCGAGCCCCAAACAAACCCTGCGGCCTCAACAACAGCACCGCGATGAAGATCACGAAGATGCCGATCTGGCCCAGCGATTCACCCAGCACCAGCCCGCACAGCGACTCGACGACGCCGATCAGCAAACCGCCCACCAGCGCGCCGGCAAAACTGCCCATGCCGCCGAGCACGACGATCGTGAAAGCCACGAGCACGAAGCCGCCACCGACCTGCGGGTTGACGTAATACGCTGGCAGCAAAAAACACGCCGCCGCGCCCAGACAGGCCAGGCCGATGCCGAAGCTCATCGCATAGACATGGTCGACATCGATGCCACACAGCCGCGCACCGTGTTTTTCTTTGGCCACCGCGCGGATCGCGCGGCCGAGGTCGGTGCCGGTTACCACCCAGAGCAGCAGCGCCGACGCCACCAGCGCGCCGCCAAAAGCGACCAGCTTGGGTACCGAAATCATCGCCGGGCCGATCGCGACCGTGGTCAGCGTATAGGCGGTGTCGATGGTGCGTGTGTCGCTCTTGAACGCCAGCAGCGCCAGGTTCTCGAGCACGATCGACAGGCCCAGCGTGACGAGCAGGATGTTTTCGTCCTTGCCATGGCTGGCGCGGTTGATGACGCCGCGCTGCAGCGCATAACCGAGCACAAACATGCCCGGCACGACGATCGGCAAGGCCAGATAGGGGTCGATGCCGGCGTGGGTTTTCAGCATCCAGACCGCGTACAGCGCGACCATCAGCGCCGCGCCGTGGGCGAAGTTGATGATGTGCAGCACGCCGTAGATCAGCGTCAGCCCGAGCGCGATCAGCGCATACACCGCACCCGTCGTCAGCCCGTTCAGGACCGACGGGAACAGGATGCCGAAGTCCAGCACCGGCCAGGTGGATGGTTAGGCGCGCAGCGGGAAGATCGCGTCGGCCTCACGGTAGTCACGCGGCACGATGACCCGGATGTCGCCCTTGATGACCTGCGTCATCATCGGCTGCGCGCCCAGGTTCTGGCCGTTTTCGAACTTCGTCGCGCCGTAGGGCATGAAGTGATCACTGAACGTGCTCTTGTTCAGGGCGTCGATGATCGCGGCACGATCGGCACTCTTGGCGCGCTCGATGGCATCGGCCAGCAGGCGCACCGCGGTGTAGGTGTTGAAGATTTCGTAGGTGAAAAACAGGCCCTTGGCTTCGACTCTTCTGCGCAGATCGACAGCGCGTTTGTCCTTCGGGTTGAACCAGTGGTTGCAGTCGATGATGCCGTTGGCGGCGTCGGGAAACTCCTTCAGGAATTTATAGCTCGACGCGGCGCCGCCGAGCACCGAGTAGATCGCCTTTGGCATCACCTTCTGCTGCTGCATCGTGCGCACCAGCAGCGCGTATTCGTTGAAGTAGTTGGCCGGGATCACGATGTCGGGATTCACCGACTTCATGCGCAGCACGATATTGTTGAAGTCCCGGGTCGGGTTGGCGTGTTTGATGACCTCCTTGACCTCGAAGCCGAAGCCCGGCAGTTCGCGCGCCAGCAGGTTGGCAGTGCCGGTGCCGAAGAGGCTCTCTTCATGGATGATCATCACCGTCTTGGCGGGCCGGCCGGCGACGGTGTTCAGCACATGCAGGTTGCTCACCGCGACTTGCGCGCAGGTGGTGTAACCGGGGCCGAAGCGGAAAGTATTTTTCAGCCCGCGCTGCACGATCTGGTCAGCGACGCCGATGTCGACCACATGCGGCAGGTTGTACTTGGCCGCCGCCTGCGTCGTGGCCAGGCAGATCGCCGACGCGAACGCGCCGACCACCGCCGAGCAGCCAGCTTCGTTCATCTTCTCGATCTCGGCGGTGCCGGCCTGCGGCGTGCTCTGCGCATCGCCGAGCATCACATCGAGCTTGGCGCCGCCCAGGCTCTTGATACCGGCCTTGTTGATATCTTCAACCGCCATCAGCGCACCTTCGCGGCACTGCGCGCCCGAGTACGCCAGCGCGCCGGTGACCGGGTGCAGGATGCCGACTTTTACCGCCTTGGGCTGCGCGCCGCCCACGAGCGGGAAAGCCAGCGCCGATGCGGCAGCGGTGGTCTGCTGGATGAAGTTGCGGCGGTTTTGCATCAAGGTGCTCCTCGGGTTGAACGTTGGCTAAATCGGTGCGGTCAATGGAACGGCGCCGTCAGGGCCTCATTGACCCAAACCTTGGCGTCGATGCTGCCGACGCGCGACAGCTGCATTTCATACTCAAAGCGGTCGGGCCGGTAGAGGCCGTTGAGCCATTGCACCGGGCGCTCCTGATCGTCGAAGATGAGCCGGTTCACCGCGAGCAGCGCCGAGCCGACATTCACATCGAGCAGGCGCGCCACATTCGCGTCGGCCAGCCGTGCCGAGATCGTCTGCGAGGCGCGCCCGATGCGCACGCCGGACTCTTCGAGCAGGATCAGGATCGGCTTGGCTGCCAGCTCGCGCTTGCCAAAGCCGCTGGCCATGGCGGCCGGCACGTGAGTCGTGATATGCGACAGCGGGCCCTCGCGGGTGGAGCGAACACGCACCGCTTTTTGCACCGGCGTGCCGGCGAGGAGGGCCAGCCGGTCGGCAACCAGCGTGGAGGCCGGCAGCAAGCCACATTCGATGACGCGCACCTTCGTCGCCAGGCCCATGCTGACGATATTCTCAAGCAACCCGCCGAGCTGCGCCCGCGAGGCCGCACCGCCGCGGCGCGGTGCACCCGGTGAACGCGCCGCCCCGTCAGCGACGGCCACCGTGCCGCGGCCCGGCGATCGTTCGATCAGGCCTTCGGCGGCGAGCCGCGCCAGCGCCTTGCGCACCGTCACCCGCGCAACGCCGAACTCCTGCACCAGGCGCATCTCCGGCGGCACACCGGCGGCATAGCGCCCCTCGGCAAGCTGCTCGCGCAGCACCAGGTAGACCTGGTGGTATTTGGGCAGTGGCAAAGGCAGCGAAACGGTCATGCGGTGCGCAGCGTGCAACCGTTCTATTGTCCTGTCAATAGGACAAATAGGCAGTGACCCGCCCAGCCGGCCCGTCGCAGCGGAGTGTGCCCAAGCCCCAAGCCCAAGTTGCGAGCCGCGAACCGCCGGGCAGCGGCCGACGCAGGTCGTCGGGCGGCGGGAGCTTTCAGGCGCTCGCGCGTTCGACGACGGCAAACCCGAGATCAACGATGCGTGGCGCGCCGGTCTCGCCGCGCAAGCGGCGCAGCAGCATCTCGCCGGCGCGCTGGCCCATCTCGTTGGAGCGCACCTGCACCGTCGTCAACGTGGGTTCCAGGGCGGCGGCGATCGGCAGGTCGGCAAACCCCATCACGGCGATGCGCGCCGGCACCGCCAAGCGGCGGCGCTGGCACTCGAACAGCACGCCGGCGGCAAGCATGTCGTTGGTGCAGAAGACTGCTCGCGGCGCCGGTGCGGTGCTCAGCAGCCGGGCGAGAGCCGCGGCGCCGTCGCGCACCGCCGACGGCGACGGTACCGTCGCCACCGCCACCGCAGCCAGGCCGCAGCTGCGCGCGCCCTCGCGGAAGCCCGCGAGGCGGGCCGCCGATCGCGCATCGCCACCGCCGATGAAGGCCAGCGGGGCGTACCCTTTGCCGGCCAGATGACATGCCGCCGAATGCCCGGCGGCGTGGTTGGAAAAGCCGACCAGCATGTCGATCGGGCGCGCCGCCAGATCCCAGGTCTCGACGACCGGCGTTCCGGCGCGCTGCAGCTTGGCGCGCAGGCCATGGGCATGGCTCACACCGGTCAGCACCAGGCCGTCGACGCGGCGGCCGAGGAAGGTATCGACGAGCCGGCTTTCTTCTTCGTCGCGGTACTGTGTCTGTCCCAGCAGCAGTTGGTAGCGGTGCTGCGCCAGCACCTGGCCCAAGCCGTCGATGGTGTCGGAAAAGATCGAGCTGGCGATCGTCGGCACGATGGCACCAATGATCCGCGTGCGGCTCGACGCCAGGCTGCCCGCGGTCAGGTTGTGCACATAGCGCAGCTCGTCGACCGCCGCGCGCACAGCGGCCAGCGTGGCTGGCGCCAGCTTCTCGGGCATGTTCAGTGCCCGCGACACGGTGACCAGCGAGACCCCGGCGGCGCGCGCCACGTCTTCCATACGCGCGATGCCCGACGGTTGTCGCGGGCTGCCGGGGTAGGCCGGCGGGGTGTTGAGGGTGCGGCTGCGCATGTCGGGACAGGTTTGCGGGGCAGGCTTTCTGGGCGGGCTGAAGGCCAACGCATGCGCCGCGCTTGACAGGAACTCGGTGGATGGGCGAACATATGATGATAGCGCTTCCATTCACTCACCGCCTGCGCCGCCGGCCCCCATCCCCGAACCCGATGCTCAACGCTCGCCCCGCAAAGTCCGAAGCAACCGGCCCCGACGCACAGACCTTGGCGCGGTACCGGGCCGACGGCGTCATCGTCGTTGAGGGCCTGCTCGACGACCCCACCCGCCGACGCATGAAGCAGGTGCTGGCCGAGCTGATCGAGCGCGCCCGGGGGGTGTCGACCCACGACGAGGTCTACGACCTGGAGCCGGCCCACAGCGCCACGGAGCCGCGCGTTCGACGCATCAAGAAGCCGCACCTCGTGCATCCGGTGTTCGCCGAGTTCATGCGCTCGCCGCGCTTGCTGGCGCTGCTGTCGGCGCTGCTCGGGCCGAGCGGCGTGCGCCTGCACGGCTCGAAGTTGAACCTCAAGGCACCGGCCTACGGCTCGCCGGTCGAGTGGCATCAGGACTGGGCGTTTTACCCGCACACGAATGACGATGTGCTGGCCGTCGGGGTGCTGCTGGACGACGCGACCGAAGTCAACGGCCCCTTGCTCGTGCTGCCCGGCAGCCATCGCGGCCCGACCTTCGACCACCATGGCAGCGACGGCCGCTTTTGCGGCGCGATGGACCCGGCGCGCGACGGCATCGACTTTGCCGCCGCAAGGCCACTTATCGCACCCGCGGGTGCGTGCTCTTTCCATCACGTACGCGCGGTGCACGGCTCCGCCGCGAACCGCTCGGCGCATTCGCGCAACCTGCTGCTCTACGAATTTGCGGCGGCTGATGCCTTCCCGCTGCTGGGCGTGGGCGACTGGGCCGAGTTCAACCAACGCCTGCTGCTGGGCACGCCCACCGTCGAGCCGCGCACCGTGGCCTGCCCGATCAGGATGCCGCTGCCGCCCGCGCTCAACCAGGGTTCGATCTACGAAAACCAGACCGCGATGCAACGCCGCTACTTCACCAGCCAGGCCGCGGCGCCGCGCGCGCAGCAGACCTGAAACCCGCCAGGAGACCACCGCATGAAGACCTTGCAGCACCTGTTCACCGCCGCCCTGCTCGCTACGGCCGGTGCCCACGCCCAGACCACCTTGACCTTCGGCGGCTCGGACGCGCTGGGCTCGATCCTGGACCGCCAGAACCTGCGCTTCACAGCGTGTGTCAACGACAAGGCAGCCGGCCGCGTCAAGGTCAACTTCATCCAGGGCGAGCAGCTCGGCAGCGACGTGCAGGTCATCGAGCAGATGATGCAGGGCTCGGTGCACATCTACGGCGACGTGCTCGACTGGTTTGCCAACTGGGTCAAGGACTACGCCATCCTGGCCTGGGGTTTCACCTTCCGCGACGCCGACCACATGCAGCGCTTCCTCGAGAGCCCGACCTACATCGCGATGGCCGAGAAGCTGCGCAAGGAACAGGGGCTGCGCATCCTGGCCGCGGCACCGACGCAGCCGCGCATCCTGTTCTCGAAAAAACCCGTCAACAACCTGGCGGACCTCAACGGCGTGAAGATGCGCGTGCCCGAAATCAAGACCTACCTCACGCTGTGGGAAACGCTCGGAACCCGGCCTTCGCGCCTGGCCTGGGGCGAGATCTACCTCGGCTTGAAGACGGGTGTCGTCGAGGCCGCCGAAGGCCCGATCTCTTCGGCCTACGCGGCCAAGTTCCACGAAGCGGCCACCAACGTCATCCGCACCGATCACCTGATGTCGTCGGCGCACATCACCGTCAACGACAAGGCCTA
>JAYUSP010000351.1:0-4285 GCA_043755615.1 Betaproteobacteria bacterium | reverse complement strand
CGGGCAGGCGATCCTCGAAGCGGCGCAGTTGCGGCCACGGGGGCACTGCTGGTTGTTCAGCAGCGCCGAGACCGTTGGCCACCTGCGCGACCTGGCACCCGGCGCCGACTGGTCGGCGGCCCATGCCATCGCGTCGCATCCGCGCATCGCCGACGCGGCCCGCGTGGCGGGGTTTGCCCGCGTGCAGGTGGTGGATGCCCGTTTTGAGACCCTGCTCGCCGCGCTGGCGTCTTTAGAATCCAGCCCATCTTGAACGATCCCCTGCCGCCCGACGCCGCACCGGCGGCGCCCGCCATCGCACCCGCTGCGATGCCGCCGAACGTGCCACCGAACGTGCCACCGAATGTGCCACCGAATGTGCCACCGACCATGGGCCGCTGGATTGCTGCCGGCGCGGTGTTGCTCGCTGCCCTTTCGGCGGCGGCGCTGACGCTGGCGTGGAATACCCAGCAGCGGCTGAAGTCGGTCGAATTCGAACTCGTCAAACGCCAGCAGGACGCGGGCGGGCAGGCCGCCGAGGCGCGTGCGTTGGCGCGCCAGGCCGACGCCACGGTGCGCGAAACGGCGGCCAAGATCGCGCTGCTCGAAGCGCGTGTCGCCGAGACTTCGCTGCAGCGCACGCAGCTTGAAGAACTGATCCAGTCGCTGTCGCGATCGCGGGACGAAAACATGCTTGCCGATGTCGACGCGGCGATCCGCGTCGCGATGCAGCAGGCTGCGATCACTGGCAGCGTCGAGCCGCTGACCGCCGCGCTGCGCCAGGCCGACGAGCGCCTGGCGCGATACCAGCAGCCGCGCCTGGAACGGGTGCGTCGTGCGGTGGTGCAGGATCTCGCCCGTGCCCGCGCCGCCGGTGTCGTCGACCTGCCTTCGTTGACGATCCGCCTGGACGAAGCGATCCGCAGCATCGACGACCTGCCGGTGCTGGCGGCGATCGACCGGCGTGCACCGCGGCGCGATGGTGCACCTGGCACCGCCACCGCGCCTTCTGGCGCGACCGCCGTCGCAAGCGCCGCCGCAGCCGCAGCCGCATCACAAGCAGCGGCACGGTCGGCGTCGGCGTCGGCGCCGGCCTGGGTCTGGCCGCGCTGGCTCGACGAAGGTGCACGCGGCTTGCTGGAGCATGTCTGGGGCGAGGTGCGCTCGCTCGTCCGCGTCACGCGCATCGAGTATCCAGACGCTGCGTTGCTCGCGCCAGAGCAGGTCTTTTTTGTGCGCGAGAACCTCAAGCTGCGTCTGCTCAACGCCCGGCTGGCGCTGATGAGCCGGCAGTTCGATCAGGCCCAGTCCGACCTGCGCGAGGCGATGGCCACGATCGACCGCTATTTCGACCGCAGCTCCAAGCGCGTGCTGACCACTGGCGAGGTGCTGCGCCAGACCGCGGCGCAGGCGCGCCAGGTCAGCCTGCCGCGGCCCGACGCCACGCTGGCGGCCGTGGCCGCCGCGGTGGCTGGGCGTTAGCTACCGACATCGTTTCAGTCCACCATGCGCGGCGTCATCTGGGTTGTCCTCATCTTCATCGTCGCGGTGGTTGCCGCGGCGACGCTGGGCAGCAACGACGGCCTCGTCGCGTTGTACTGGGGCGGCTGGCGCGCCGACCTGTCGCTGAACCTGTTTGTGCTGCTGCTCGTGGCCGCCTGTTTTGTCGTGATGACCGCGATCCGCGCGCTCGATGCGCTGGTCACGCTGCCGCAGCGCGCGCGCGAGTGGCGCGCGCTGCAACGCGAGCGCGCCGGTCAGCGTTCATTGCGCGACGCGTTGGCCGACTATTTCGGTGCACGCTACAGCCGTGCCCACAGGGCCGCCGAGCGCGCGCTGGCGATCCAGAGCGACACGCCAGCGCTGGCTGGCGACCGCGACTTTCGGGTGCTCGCCAACCTGCTTGCAGCGGGCAGCCTGCACCGGCTGCAAGACCGGCCGCGCCGCGACCAGCGCCTGCGTCAGTTGCTCGACGCGGCTGATGCCGGCAGCGCCGGCTCGGCGGTCGACGGCGCGCGCCTGATGGCTGCCGAATGGGCGCTCGACGATCGCGACGCCGACGGCGCGTTGACCCAGCTCGCTGCGCTGCCGGGTGGTGTCGGCCGGCGCACGCAGGCGCTGCGCCTGCAACTGCATGCCGCGCGCATGGCACGCCGCCCGCTCGACGCTTTGCACACCGCGCGCCTGCTCGCCAAACACCAGGCCTTCTCGGCGGTTGCCGCGCGCGGCCTGCTGCGCTCGCTGGCCACCGAGGTCCTCGAAACGGCGCACGACGCCGACCAACTGCGCCGTCAGTGGCAGGCGCTGGACGCAAGCGACCGCCGCGATGCAGCGGTCGTGTCCCGGGCTGCGCAACGCGCGGCAGCGCTGGGTGCGGCCGACGATGCACGCAGCTGGTTGCGTCCGCTGTGGGACCGGCTCACCGAGCTGCCGGCCGACGAGCGCACCCTCGTCGCGCTGGCCTTGGCCGACACCGTGGCGGGGATCGGCATCGACTGGTTGCCACGCGCCGAGAGTGCGCTGGCGGCGATGCCCACCGATGCCGCGATTGCCGCCGCCGCAGGCATGGTTTTCGCCGAGCGCCAGCTCTGGGGCAAGGCCCGGCGCCCGCTGGAGCAGGCCGCCGCGTCCACCCAGCTCGAGCCGCGCGCGCGCCGCCGCGCGTGGCGCGCGCTGGCCCGCCTGGCGCGCGAAGAAAACGACGACGCCCGGGCCTGCGACTGCGACCGCGCCGCCGCGGCGATTGACTGAGGCCCGATCAGGCCGTATGTCGTCGGCCTGCCTTGTCGCCGGCCGAGTCGGTGGGCGCGGCGCGCAGGCAGGGTTTGGCTCGGGCCACCTCGGCGAGACTGCAAACGACGAATGAACCGGACGTTGCTGGTCGGAGGCTTCCAGATGGGCCGGCGTCTGCGCGCGCTACGCATTCATCTGCTGAAGCGCCTGAAACCCTCGCTGGCGGTAGTCAGCGCGAGGATGGTTGCCGCTGTGGTGCAAGCCCGCTCGCCTGACGATTTCGCGCGAGCTGGGCCGCCGACCTGAACAAGAGAAACCCAGCTGCGCGCGCCGCGGGGTCGAGCGCTGGCATGTGGAGGAGATCAGCGCCGGGACGTTCAAGAACCGGATGAGCGCGTTGCGCTGGCTCGCCGAGAAGATCGACCAGCAGAATATCGTGGCCCGTGACAACGCGGCCTATGGCATCGCAGATCGGCGCCATGTCACCAACATCTCCAAGGCCCACGAACTCGACGCCGACAATTTGGCGACCGTCTCCGACCCCTACACGGCCTAGTCGCTGCGGTTACAGGACGCGTTCGGGCTGCGGCGGGAGGAGAGCATCAAGCTGCGTCCGACTCGGGCCGATCGGGGCAACGTGCTGCACTTGAAAGCCAGTTGGACCAAGGGCGGCAAGGAGCGTGATATTCCGATTCGCACGGAGGCGCAACGCAAGTTGCTGCAGGAAGCCAAGCAGCTTGCCGGCGCCGGCAGCCTGGTCCCGGCCGATGAGGTGTGCGCAGGCTGCTCAAGCTGCGACCGCCGGGAGCGGCAGACGGAAAGCTTGGGTCAAGCCGGTGTGACACTGAGCCGCAGGCCAACGGCGTGAAGCACCTTGTGCACCGTGGCAATGGTCGGATTTCCGTTCTCGGACAGGGCCTTGAACAGCGTCTTCTCGCCAAGCTCGGCCCGGCGTGCTACTTCGGCCATGCCATGCGCCTTGGCAACCTGGCGCAGTGCCAGAAGCAGCGCAGCAGGGTCGTTCATTTCGATCACGGCTTCCAGGTACGCAGCGGCCTCAAACGGATCGAGCAGCGCGGCGTCCAGTGATTCGTCATAGCTCTTGTCGCGTGCATTGGTTCCGACATCACATCGCGTTGCGATATGAGTCTGCACCGAAGTACTTCGTACTTTCATGGTTCACCTCGTTTTCGCCAATCGTTCAAGTACGCCACTGCTTGCTTGACCGCGGCGGCCTGTCCCGACTTGTCGCTGCCACACAGCAAGAGCACGACGACCGGCCCCTGCCGGCTCAGGTACACCCGGTAACCTGGTCCATGGTCGATTCGCAGTTCTTGCACTCCGTCCTGCAACGGTTTGAAGTCACCGAAGTTGCCGGCCTGCACCCGTGCCAGCCTCGCTCTGATTCGCGCCCTGGCCCGCACGTCGCGCAATGCCGCCAGCCATTCGTCAAACGGTGCCCGGTCATCGGCCGTCAGGTAGGTTCGCAACTCGATGGCCATGGTACCCCAAAAGATACCATCAGGCGCGTGCAACGTTCATCGAATGCGGCTGAAAGCCAGTATTCATGCGG
>JAYUSP010000350.1:0-4294 GCA_043755615.1 Betaproteobacteria bacterium | reverse complement strand
CTGGCGGCACGATGATGGTCGCCGGCCGGAAGCTGGTCGTGATCGAAAAAGACGACCAGGGCAAGCCTGATGTCGGCAAGACCCTGCTCGCCGCCGCTTATGGCGACGACAAGGTCGATATCGCCGTCGGCCCGACTGCGTCACCCGTCGCGCTGGCGATGTTGCCGGTTGCCGAGGAATACAAAAAGATCCTGCTCGTCGAGCCCGCGGTGGCCGACTCGATCACCGGCGACAAATGGAACAAGTACATCTTCCGCACCGGCCGCAATTCATCGCAGGACGCGGCGGCCAACGCCGCGGCCTTTGACAAACCCGGCAACGTCGTCGCCACGCTGGCGAACGACAACGCCTTCGGTCGCGATGGTGTCAAGGCGGCGAAGGAATTTGTCAAACACGCCAAGATCGTGCACGAGGAATACCTGCCGGTGGGCACCACCGATTTCACCGCCGGCCTGCAGCGCATCGTCGACAAGCTCAAGGACCAGCCGGGCAAGAAGTACATCTCGGTCGGTTGGGCCGGTGCGCCGACACCTTTCAGCAAGATCGCCGACCTCGACCTGAAAAAGCGCTACGGCATCGAGCTTGCCACCGGCGGCAATATCCTGCCGGCGATGGTCGCCTACAAGCAGTTCGAGGGCATGGAAGGCGCGCTGTATTACTACTTCGGCATCCCGAAGAACAAGGTCAACGAGTGGCTGGTGGCCAACCACTACAGCAAGTTCAAGGCGCCGCCCGACTTCTTTACCGCCGGTGGCATGAGCGCGGCGATCGCGGTCGTCGAAGCGCTGAAAAAGACCAACGGCGACACCGGCACCGACAAGCTCATCGCGACGATGGAAGGCATGAGCTTCGAGACCCCGAAGGGCAAGATGACCTTCCGCAAGGAAGACCACCAGGCGATGCAGGACATGTTCCATTTCAAGATCAGGAACGACCCCGCGTTTGCGTGGGGCGTGCCCGAGCTGGTGCGGGTGATCAAGGCCGAAGAGCTGAACATTCCGATCCGCAACAAACGCTGATCGTTCCGCGGGTGCCGCTTCGATGCTCGAAACCCGCGACCTCACGATCCGCTTTGGCGGTCATGTCGCGGTCGACCATGTCAGCTGTGTTTTTGCACCGGGCACGCTGACGGCGATCGTCGGCCCCAACGGCGCCGGTAAGACGACTTACTTCAACCTCATCTCCGGGCAGTTGCTGGCCAGTGGGGGCCAGGTGCTGCTCGGCGGGCGCGATATCACCCGGCTTGCCGCGCCGCTGCGCACCCGGCTCGGCCTCGGCCGCGCTTTCCAGTTGACGCAGTTGTTCCCGAACCTGAGCGTGCTCGAAAACGTGCGCCTCGCGGTGCAGGCGCGCCACGCCGGCGGGCTGAACCTGTGGTCGGTGTGGCTCGACCACCGCGACTGGATCGACGAAGCGCAGGCGCTGTTGCAGACCGTGCGCCTGGGCGACAAAGCCCGGACCAGCGCCGCGAGCCTGCCGCATGGCGACCAGCGCAAACTCGAGGTCGCGCTGTTGATGGCGCTGGACCCGCAGGTCTATATGTTCGACGAGCCGACCGCGGGCATGAGCGTCGATGAAGTGCCGGTGGTGCTGGACCTGATCCGTGCGCTGAAGGCGCGTGCCGACCGCACGATCCTGCTCGTCGAACACAAGATGGACGTGGTGCGCGAACTTGCCGACCGCATCATCGTGCTGCACAACGGCGCGCTCGTCGCCGACGGCGAACCCGACGCCGTGATCGCGTCGCCGGTGGTGCAGCAGGCCTATCTCGGGCTGGCGGCAGAGGAGCCGGTGTGAGCGGCTCGGGCCTGGCTGGCGACGGGGCCCTAACGTTGCAGCTCCGCGGCGTGCACACCCATGTCGGCGCCTACCACCTGCTGCACGGTGTCGACCTTGACGTGCCCGCCGGCCAGGTGACGATGCTGCTCGGCCGCAACGGCGCCGGCAAGACGACGACGCTGCGCACCGTGATGGGCCTGTGGCGCGCCTCGGCGGGTTCGATCAGCTTCCGCGGTGACGCCATCGAAGCGTTGGCCACGCCCGAGATCGCGCTGCGCGGCATCGCTTATGTGCCCGAAAGCATGGGCATCTTCACCGACCTCACGGTCAGGGACAACATCGTGCTCGCCGCGCGCAGCGCACGCCATGAAGCGCAGCTCGACCGCGACCGGCTCGGCTGGGTGCTGGGGCTGTTTCCGGCGCTGAAAAAGTTCTGGCTGTTCCCGGCCGGCAAGCTGAGCGGCGGGCAGAAGCAGATGCTCGCCGTGGCGCGCGCGATCATCGAGCCGCGCGAGCTGCTGCTCATCGACGAGCCGAGCAAGGGCCTGGCGCCGTCGATCATCAACAACCTGATTGCGGCGCTGCGCGAACTCAAACGCCAGCAGACGACGATCCTGCTCGTCGAACAGAATTTCCAGATGGCGCGAGCGCTTGGCGACCAGGTCGCGGTGATGGACGACGGCCGTGTCGTGCACCACGGCACGATGGCCGCGCTGGCCGATGACGAGGGTTTGCAGCAGCGCTTGCTGGGCTTGTCGCTGGGGGTGCCTGCATGACCCCGGCGACCACGTCCAAGGCCAATGCCAAGCCCGCGACCACGACCACGACCACGATCGCAGTCGACGCCGGCAGCGCGATCCCGAAGTCCAGCTTCGATCTCAAACCGCTGGCGTTGTTGCTGGCGGTGATGGTCATCGGCGGCTTGCTCGTCGGCTCGCCGTCGACATGGTTGACGCTTACCGTGGCCGGCCTGGCGATGGGCATGATCGTCTTCATCGTTGCGTCGGGCTTGACGCTGGTCTTCGGCCTGATGGATGTGCTCAATTTTGGGCATGGCGTTTTCATCGCGCTCGGCGCCTTTGTCGCGACCACGGTGATGGCCGGCATGGTCGGCTGGAGCAGTGCCGATTCGGTGCTGCTCAACCTGGGCGCGATCTTCCTGGCCATGCTCGCTGCGATGGCTGCTGCCGGCGCTTTGGGTTATGCCTTCGAGCGCGTCATCGTGCGCCCGGTCTACGGCCAGCACTTGAAGCAGATCCTGATCACGATGGGCGGCATGATCGTCGGTGAAGAGCTGATCAAGGTCATCTGGGGGCCGCTGCAGATTCCGCTCGAGATGCCGCTGACCCTGCGCGGCGCCTGGGTCTTTGGTGACGCCGCGATCGAGCGCTACCGAGTGCTCGCCGTGGTCGTCGGCGTGATCGTGCTGGCCGCCATGTTGCTGGCATTGAACCGCAGCAAGATCGGCCTGCTGGTGCGCGCCGGGGTACAGGACCGCGAAATGGTCGAGGCCCTGGGTTACCGCATCCGGCGCCTGTTTGTCGGCGTCTTTGTCGCCGGCTCGGCGCTCGCCGGCCTCGGTGGTGTGCTCTGGGGCCTGTACCAGCAAAGCGTGACGCCGCAGATCGGCGCGCAGGTCAATGTGCTGATCTTCATCGTCATCATCATCGGCGGCCTCGGCTCGACGCTGGGCTGCGCGGTCGGCGCGTTGCTTGTCGGGCTGATGGCCAACTACACCGGATTTCTGGCGCCCAAGCTGGCGCTGTTCTCGAATATTGCGTTGATGGTGGCGGTGCTGCTGTGGCGGCCGCAGGGGTTGTATCCCGTGACGAGCCGCTGATGATGATTGCTTCTGGCGTTAGAGGTGTGTTTTGGGACGGGGCGCTGCGCGCGCGGTCTGGGTCTTCGCTTTCGTCGGCCAGGTACCCCCTTGGCGAATTGAACGGGTGTTTGTTTGTGGCTGCCGCCGGCCGGGTGTCGCCCCGGCGGGCGAGTCACTTTCTTTGCTGGTGCAAAGAAAGTAACCAAAGAAAGCACCTCAATACGATCTCGCTCGCTGTGACCGGGCGCTGCGCGCCGGCCGGTGGCGGGGATGCACATCGCGCGCATGAGCGCGCGAAGCACCAATGGTGGTGTCAGGCCAAACCGCCTTCGATTCAAAGACCCGTTGACTTTGAGCGCGCCCATGCGCGCGATTCGAGTCCTGTGGCACTGCACGGCGCGCAGCGCCCGTGGCCAGCGAGCCAAATCGTATTCAACGTGCTTTCTTTGGTTACTTTCTTTGCACGAGCAAAGAAAGTGACTCGCCCGCCGGGGCGAGACCCGGCCGGCGGCAGCCAAGAACAAAAAACCGATCAATTCGCCAAGAACGAAGAGGCCCACGGACCCACGCCGGGAGAGGGCGCGCGTTCATGCTGAACCGCGTCCTCTCGCATGACCTGCCCCGCAGCCGCTGGCTGGCCTTCACGTTGATCGTGATCGTCATTGCGCTGGCGCTGGCGCCATGGCTCTTCCC
>JAYUSP010000349.1:0-13972 GCA_043755615.1 Betaproteobacteria bacterium | reverse complement strand
GCCCCGCCACGGCAGACGAGCTCGACGGGGTGCCGTGGCTGCACATACTGAACGCTGACGAGCGCGTGCGTGCGGTCGACGATCTGCGCGTGGTCGAGGTCCAGCGCGGTGAACTGCTGTGCCGCGTCGGCCGACCGGCGAGCTTCTGGCTCGGCGTTGTCGATGGCCTGCTGAAGATGAGCAACGACACCGCGCTGGGCGTGCCGATCACCTTCACCGGCATCCCGCCCGGCGGCTGGTTTGGTGAAGGCACGGTGCTCAAACACGAAGCCTACCGCTACAACATCCAGGCCCTGCGCAAGAGCGTCGTGGCGGGCCTGAGCGTCGACACCTTCGACTGGCTGCTCGGGCGCAGCATCAACTTCAACCGCTTCGTGATGATGCAGTTGAACGAACGCCTGGGTCAGTTCATCGGCGCCCGCGAGATCGACCGCCTGAGCCAACCCGACCAGCGTGTCGCGCGCAGCCTGGGCGCGTTGTTTCACCCGACGCTGTACCCGGGTGTCGGCGACCTGCTGCGCATCACGCAGGAAGAGCTGGGATACCTCGTCGGCCTGTCACGCCAGCGTGTCAACGAGTCGCTCAATACCTTGCAGGGGGCGGGTGTGATCCGCGTCGAATATGGCGGCGTGCGCGTGCTCGATCTCGAGCGGCTGCGCGGCTACAGCGTCTGAAGCGACCGCCACGGGCGGCTCACACGCCGCCGCGGACGTACCGATCAGGTCGGGCGTTTGCTGCGCAGCATGCCGATGGCGGCGAAGCCGGCCATCAACAGCACCCAGGTCTGAGGTTCGGGCACGGCGCCGGTGATGCCGAGTGCGATGAACTGCGTGAACTGGGTGCCGGAGAAATTGTTGTCCGACACCAGCATCAGCGTGCGCTGGCCGTTGAATTCGGGGCCGAAGGTGATGCCTTCGATGTTGTCGGTGGCGAGGAACGAGCCGTCGTCGTTCTTCAGCGTCGACAGGTCGAGCAGCAGCAATTTCGTCATCGGCACGACCGCGGCGCCGGCGACCGATTCGAAGCCCGAGACATCGGTGGCCTGGCGGGCATCGGCCAGGTACAGCCGGATCGTATTGCCGGTGGGCAGCCCGTTCGGGCCAGCACCGGGGGTCTGCGCGCCGACCGCAAACGAGCGCTCGATGGTGACGAACTGGCGATCGCCGACTTCGATGAAGTCGGTCATGCCATTGGTCGCGAACAAACCCGGTGCGGCCGGCGGCAGCACGACCGCTTCGACCGGGTAGATGTACTGCGCGCCAGGCTGGCCGGTGGCCATGTCGAAGGACAACACCCGCGACGCGCTCTTGCCGCCGACCGCGGCCGGCGGGCCGTCCTGCACGAGCGCGTTTTCGGTCGCCGTCCACAGGGTCTTGCCGTCGCGCGACATGGCCAGGTTCTCGAATGCGAGGTTGTTGCGCACACCGCGGTCGACCGGATCGGTGCCGGCCGCTGTGCCGGCCGGATTGAACAGCGTCGGCACCGTGAAATCGCGCAGATGGCTGCCGTCGAGCTTCATCTCGCGCACGGTCGGGTTCTGCAAGCCGGCGGCGCTGCGCTGGCCTTCGTTGCTCCACACCAGCAGGCCGCGCGCGGCGTCGTAGCGCAGGCCTTCGGGGTCGACGGTATTCGGCGCAAAGGCCGCGCCGGCCGGCGTGAGGATCGTCGTCGTGCTGCCGAAGGCCACCCCGTCCATGCCCGGGGCGGCGCTGCGCTGGAACTTGTTCAGGTCGAGCGTGAGCGTATAAAAACGCGCCGGGTTGATGCCGCTGCGGTCGTCACTGATCGCGAAGTAGCGCGCCTGGCTGCGGTCGAAATCCAGCGCCGACAAGCCGCCGACCGTGGTGCCGGCATAACGCGTGCCGCTGGGCACGATCTGCTGGCCGATGTAGTCGAGCGTGAAGGCATTCACGCTGCCGGCCGCAACGAGCGCCGCGGCCAAAAGTGATTGACGGATCGGGGTTTTGATTTGGAATCGGTTCATGGGGTGTCCTCCGAGAGCGCAGCCAGTCTTGCGTCTGATCGTGACAGCGTCGTGAAGGCCAGCGCCAGCTCGGCACTGAGCGGGCTCGGCGCGCTGCGCGTGGCCATCACCTCGGCCCATTCGATGATCTCGAGCCGGCCGTCGGCATGTTCGACAAGGGCGGTCAGGCTCTCGACCCAGTCGCCGTCGTTGGCATAGAGGATGCCGTCGATATCGCGCATCTCGGCGTGGTGGATATGCCCGCAGACAACACCCTGGGCGCCGCGGCGGCGGGCCTCGCGAGCGACCGCGGCTTCGAAGTCGCCGACATAGCTCACCGCACGTTTGACCTTGAATTTGAGATAACGCGACAGGCTCCAGTACGGCAGCCCCACACGCGCGCGCAGTGAGTTCAGGTGGCGATTGACCTTGAGCGTGGTTTCGTAGGCCCAGTCGCCGACGTAGGCGAGCCAGCGCGCGCACTGGATGACGCCGTCGAAGAGGTCGCCATGCACGACCCAGAGCTTGCGGCCGTCGGCGGTCTCGTGCATCCAGTCATCGACGACATCGACGCCGCCAAAATTGTGGGCCACATACTTGCGCGCGAACTCGTCGTGGTTGCCCGGCACGAAGATGACGCGGGTGCCCTTGCGCGCCTTGCGCAGCAGCTTTTGCACGACGTCGTTGTGCGACTGCGGCCAATACCACTGGCGCCGCAATTGCCAGCCGTCGATGATGTCGCCGACCAAAAAAAGGGTCTCGCATTCGACCGCGCGCAAGAAGTCCAGCAGCGCTGCGGCCTGGCAGCCCGGGGTGCCCAGGTGCAGGTCGGAGATCCACACCGTGCGAAAGCGCAGCGTGTGCGTCGGTGCATCGGGCGCACCGAGGGCGTCATGCAAGGGCGGCTCGCGGTGCATGGTGCGCAATCTTCGGCGGTCTTGACGACGCCGTCGTGACAGCGCTCGATGGGCCCGCCCACGTCGCCCACGCCGCCTAGGGCGGGCAGCGCATCAGGCGTTCGCCCATGCGCAGCGTGCGCCCCGGCTCGATGCCGCTGCACAGCGTGTAGCCACGGGGTGCGAAGACGATGATCGTCGAGCCATGCTGGAACCAGCCCATCTCGGCGCCCTTGGTAAACGGCAGATCGGTCGTGATCTGGCTGGGCCCGCGGTAGCCTAGATGCAACAGCGGGTCCAGGCCATGCAGGCGGATGCTGGCCACCAGCACCGCGGCCACCGGCACCAGCGTGATCAGGTCGCCGCTGCGCGCGAGCCGGTAGCGCAGCGCGGCGCGTTCGTTGCGGCAGAACAGGCGCTCGATGCGCTTGAGTGCGATCGGGTTGACGTTCCAGGTATCGCCGCTGATGTAGGTGGTGTGTTCGACGCGGCCGTCGTGCGGTGCGTGAAAGCGGTGGTACATGCTCGAAGTCAGGCGCAGCGTGACATAGCTGCCGTCGCGGTAGGTCTGCGCCAGCGCATCGTCGCCAAGCAGGTCTTCGAGTGCGTATGGGAAGCCCTTGGCCTGGTAGACGGTGGTGCCTTGCACCGCGCCGCAGGCGCCGACGATGCCGTCGCAGGGGCTCGACAACACGCTCGGTGTGGCGTCGACGCTGCGTGCGCCGGGTTTGAGTTCGCGCGTAAAACAGTCGTGCAGGCTGTCGAACGAGGACTTCTTGGCGTCACTCAGGTCGAGCTCGGTAAAACAACGCCAGAGCCGGATCGATAGTCGTGCCAGCCAGGGGCTGCGGATCTGGCTGAAGCGGCCCATCCAGCGTGTCAGCAGGATGCGTGGCACGCGGTTGGTGAGCAGGAAATTGAGGTCCTCGTTGAGCCACAGGCGATCGCGCCAACGGCTCGGTTTCATCGCGCTGTCAACTTCTTGTTCTAAAGATCGCATTTCTGCTCCATGGAAAACGCATGCTCGAAACCTTGTCCTTGGCCGCGCTGTCGGCGATCGCCGCGGCCGGCGCCTTGATGCTGTCGGCGTTGCCCGCCGTGAAGCGCCGGCTTGAGCTGTCGCTGGCCAAACACCCGTCGCTGACCGGCCACTCGCGGATCGCAAAACGTGTTGCCTTGTGGCTGCCGGGTTATGCCTACGACGAGGCGCGCTTTTTTGACTCCGACGGCGCGCCGGCGTTGGTGGCCGCGCAGCGCCGCGCCGGCCTGCAAACGCTGGCGGCGCTGTACCGCAGCCGATTTGCAAAGTCCACCGCGCTCAGCATCGAAGCCGCCGAGGACATCGCCGACCTGCGTTTCACCGGCGCCTACCGGGTGCCGTTTCAATACCGTGATGTGCTGCGCGAACATCTGCGCGTGGGCAGCTTCGTCGCCGCCGCCAGCGGCGTCACGATGACCGATCTCGACGGCAACGTCTTCCACGACCTCACCGGCTCGTATGGCGTCAATGTCTTCGGCGTCGACTTCTACAAGACCTGCATCGAAGAAGGCAGCGCGCTCGTCGCCAAACTCGGCCCGGTGCTCGGCAGCTATCACCCGGTGGTGGCGGCCAACGCGCGCCGGCTGAAAGCGATCTCCGGCCTGGACGAGGTGTCTTTCCACATGTCGGGCACCGAAGCCGTGATGCAGGCGGTGCGGCTGGCGCGGTACCACACGCGGCGCAGCCACCTCGTGCGTTTTTGTGGTGCCTACCACGGCTGGTGGGAAGACGTGCAGCCTGGCCCCGGCAACCCGGTGACGCCGCGCCAGACCTATACGCTCAAGGAGATGCACGCCGACACGCTGCATGTGCTGCGCACGCGCAACGACATCGCCTGCGTGCTCGTCAATCCGCTGCAGGCGCTGCACCCGAATGCCGGCGCGCCGGGCGACTCTGTGCTCGTCGACAGTTCGCGGCGCGCGCACTTCGACCGTGCCGTCTACACCGCCTGGCTCGAGGCGCTGCGCGCGGTGTGCAGCGAGCGCGGCATCGTGCTCATCTTCGACGAGGTCTTCCTCGGCTTCCGGCTTGGCGCCGGTGGCGCGCAGCAGTATTTCGGCGTGCGCGCCGACATGGTCACCTACGGCAAGACCCTGGGCGGCGGCCTGCCCATCGGTGTCGTCTGTGGCCGGCGCGAGCTGATGAAACGTTTTCGGGAGGAACGCCCGGCGGACATCTGCTTCGCGCGCGGCACCTTCAACGCGCACCCCTATGTGATGGGCGCGATGAGTGTCTTTCTCGACCGCCTCGACAGCCCCGAAGTGCGCTCGCTGTACCAGGGCCTGGACGAGCGCTGGAACCGCCGCGCGCAGGACTTGAACGACTTGCTCCAGCAGGCCGAGGTGCCGGTGCAGGTGGCCAACCTGTCGTCGGTGTGGACGGTGTTCTATACCCAGCCGTCGCGCTACAACTGGATGCTCCAGTTCTACCTGCGTGCACACGGCCTGGCCTTGAGCTGGGTCGGCAGCGGCCGCATCGTCTTCAGCCTGAACTACAGCGACGCCGACTTCATCGCGGTGGTCGACCGTTTCGTTGCCGCGGCCCAGCAGATGCGGGCCGACGGCTGGTGGTGGCGCGACGCGCAGCTCACCAACCGGGCGATCCGGCGCGGCATCCTGCGCGAAGTGTTGCGGCAAAAGTTCTGAAACGAAATCAGCGCCGCTGGCGGGCGTGCAGCATCGGGTCGATCCACTCGCCGCGCAGCAGGGCCAGCGGTGCGCGGTGGTAGAGCTTGATGTCGTGGAGGGGGTCGGTGAGGATCTTGAAGCCCCAGGCCAGCCCGGTCTGCAAGCTCTGCTGCACCCAGAGCTGGCCGACCCGGAACAGCAGCCCCGCGGCGCCAAGCGCAAGCCAGACCCAGCCGACGGCGCGGATGAAACCGTCGAGGCTCGTGGTGTCCTCGATCGGCGCAAAAGCTGCGGGCATCCCATAGACCACCAGCGGCGCCAGCGCCCATATCGCCATCAGCACGACCTTGCGCTCGATGTTGTAGCCGATCTTGACCTCCTCCTTGAGGGCGTCGCTCATGCGGTTGACATGGTCGTAGCCCCGCGGCTCGAAGAAAAAGTGGCCCGCCTGGCGTGTTGTCATCGACACACACCAGGCCAGGATCGCGGCCAGCGGCGGGTCGACCAGCAGCAGCGCGTACGCGACGACAAAACTCAATGCGCTGACCAGGTGCAGGGTCTGGTTGATCCGGCTGTGGTGGTACAGCCGGTGGTCGTCCCAGCGCTGGATCTCGAGCGTGCGGAAGAAGGACTCTTGCATCGGATTCTCCGTGGGGCCTGGGCGTTGGTTGTGCGGGCGCCGGGCTCACCGCGCGCGAGCGGCGACACGAGGGTTCGCGCCCAACGAACTGTCTCGCCAGCGCGTGAAACCTGGATGACGCTGCGATGAAGTTTTGCGCGGCTTCGAAGCAGCCGCACCGTCATCGGCGTGTCTTCGGCCGCGCGCAGCATCGCGGCATGAACTCCGACCTGCCCCATCAGAGTGTGCACAGCGACGATCCCCGGTTCTGGCGCCGGCCCTTGGACATCGCGCTCGTCACCGAGACCTACCCGCCCGAAGTCAATGGCGTTGCCGGCACGGTGGCGCGGGTTGTCGAAGGGCTGAGAGCGCGCAGCCACCGGGTGCAACTCGTGCGTCCGCGCCAGCCGCAGCCACTGATGGCGCTAGTGTCGGCGTCCGCGTCCGCGCCCGGGCGCGAAGACCTGCTGCTGCCGTCGCTGCCTATCCCCAACTATCCCGGGCTGCGCATGGGCCTGCCGGCAGTCGGCACGCTGTGCCGCACCTGGCGCGCGCAGCGGCCGGATGTGGTGCACATCGCCACCGAAGGCCCTCTGGGATGGAGCGCGCTGCGCGCCGCGCGGCGCCTGGGGCTGCCGGTGACGTCGGACTTTCGCACCAACTTCCAGGCCTACAGCAGCCACTACGGCATTGGCTGGCTGCGGCGTCCGATCATGGGCTACCTGCGGGGCTTCCACAACGCCGCGCAATGCACGATGGTGCCCACCGAAGCCTTGCGCCGCGAGCTGCAGGCGGCCGGTTTCGAGCGGGTTGTCGCGGTTGCTCGCGGCGTCGATGCGCAGCGCTTTTCGCCCGCCGATCGTTGCCACGCATTGCGCCTGTCCTGGGGCGCCGGGCCCGACGACCTGGTCGTGATGCTGGTCGGCCGCCTGGCACCGGAAAAAAACATCGACGACCTGATGCTGGCCTTTGCCGCCATCCGCAGCGCCCAACCGCGGGCACGACTGGTGCTCGTCGGCGACGGCCCGTCGCGCGCAGCCTTGCAGGCGCGCTTTCCAGCCGTCATCTTCGCCGGCATGCAGCGCGGTGACGACCTCGCGCGCCACTACGCGTCGGGTGACTTGTTTGTCTTCCCGAGCGTGACCGAAACCTTCGGCAACGTCGTGGTCGAGGCCATGGCCAGCGGCATGCCGGTGCTGGCCTACGACTGCGCCGCGGCGTCACTGGTGGTCAGGACCGGTGTCAACGGCGCGCTCGCGCCGGTGGGTGACCGCGCCGGCTTTGTCCGTCATGCCAATGCGCTTGCCGTGGCGCTGGCCACCGACCCCGGCGCCATCAGGCGCATGGGCGGCGCGGCACGCGAAGCCGCGCTGGGGCTCGACTGGGAGCGCATCGTGGTCCAGATCGAGGCCCTTTTTCTGGCCGCCACCATCGCCCGCCATGTGCCACGTTCGGCCGCCGCGCTGGTCGCCGAGTGGGGCGCGCCGGGCTAACCACCGCACGACCCCGGAGCGCCAGAGCGCCCCGAGGCTAACCAGGCAGATCAGCGGCGACGTGCGACGCGGCCGACGGCAACCAGGCCGAGCGCCATCAACAGCCAGGTGCCGGGCTCGGGCACCGGGATGCTGACATCGACCCACACCGCCTTGTGATCCGAGGTCGGGAAATTGGCGTACAGGTTCTGGTTGCGGAAGGTGCCCACGAGCGCGAAGTCGGCATCGTTGGCGGTGGGCCAGAAAACACCACCTTCGGTCGACTTCAGGTTTGCCGAAGGCAGCACATAGTCGACCCGAAGATTGCCCGGCGTCGCGTCGTTGAAGTCGGCGGTGTCGAACTTCGGGGCCTGCAGGTGCGACTGGTTGGCGCTGCCGTTGTTCGTCGGGTCGGTGGCGGCCGCGGTGCCGCCGGCGCTGGCCGGGGTCAGCGTGGTGTTTACCAGCGGGTCGAGCAGCAACTGGCCGATCGCGTTGGGGCCGGCGCCGACGGTGTTGCTGGCCAGGCAGGCGGCCTTGTAGCTGTCGCCATCGCAGAGGTCGGCGTTGTAGTCACCGGCGATCACGAACTTCGAACCCGCCGCCAGGCCGCCGAAGCTGCCGCTGTCGTCGTAGATGTAGTTCGCGCCGCCGACGTAGTCCTTCCAGAACCTGATCTCGTCGTGGTTGCGTTTGCCATTGCGGTCTTCGGCGCCGTCGAAGACCGGCGGCGTCGGATGCGCGGTGAGGAAGTGCACGTCCTGGCCGTTGACACGCACCGTGACGTCGACATGGTTCTTCGACGACAGGCGCAGCGCGTCGATCTCGGCGCTCGAGTAATACGCTGCCAGGTTGTTCGCGCCGGGCGCGGGGTCGTTGGTCAGCAGGTTGCCGGGCATGTCCTTCCACTTGAAGGTCTGGAAGCTGCGTACGCCAACGATCTCGTATTTCGAATAGATGGTGAAACCGAACTGACCGCCAAAGTTGCCGAAGCCAAACGCGTCGTTGCCACCGCTGACCGCGCCGCTGTTGTCGAGATCGAAGCCCGAGGCCAGGCCGGTGTTGGTGTTCGGGGTGTAACGCCAGGCGTAGTTCAGCGCCGCGCTGGCGGCACGGCCGGTGGCGCCGCCACCATGCCCGCTGGCCAGGAAGTTGTCCTGAAAGAGCTTGGCGGCCTGGCTCGAATAACCCAGGCCCATGGCGACGCTGCTTGCGGTGGGGCTGCCGTTCAGGTCGAAGTCGAACTCGTTGACGAGCAAGACATCGGCGCGCACCTTCTGCAAGGTCTCGGCGACGTAGTGGGCTTGCAGCACGCGCCTTTGCTGGGTGCTCAAGCCGGCGACGCTGGCCGCCCAGCTGACCGAGTTGTCGACGATGCCAGGCTGTGCCAGGTCGCTAAGCAACTGGCCGCTGGCGTCGCGGTTGAGCGAAGCGTTGAAGGTTGCAAAACGCACCGAGGTCTGGGCGCTTGCGACGCCGACGGTGGCGCAGAGCACCGCCAGCGCGATCGGGGTTCTGAGGGAATCGAAGGGTGTTTTCATCGGCAGACTCCTTGGAGGTGCCTCGCTGCGCCGGGATGGCACCTCGTGGCTGGGAGCGTGCAGTCTTGCCGCCCGGCATGACAGCGCCGTGAAGGCCAAGAGGCGCGCATCCGGACATCGCCCTGACACGTACAGCGCAGACACTGCGGGCATTGCAGGTACACCGCCATGAACCACGCCATGAACTACGCAACCACCCAACCGCCGCTCGACCGCAGCGAAGCCTTTGCCGAAGATGTGCTCGACCTCGTCCAGCCGGTGCCGTTGCATCAGTGCGCGAGCCGGCGCGCACGTTGGCTGGTCAACGGGCTGCCAGCGGCAGTCGCGCTGATCGGGGTTGCATTCGGGGTGCTGCCGCCGCCGGGCTGACGCCGTCGTTCAAGGCACGTTGCTCACACCTGAAGCAACATGCCCGGCCGGCACATGTGCCGCTGCCGAGTCGACATGCCCGGTCTGGTCGTCGAAGAAAAAGTCGGGCTCGAACTCGCGCAGGAACGCACCCTTGGCCAGGCCGCCGAGGAACATCGCTTCGTCGACGTCGATATGCCAGTCCATCAGCGTGCGGATCGCACGCTCGTGGGCCGGCGCGCTGCGTGCGGTGACGAGCGCGGTGCGGATACGCATCGTCGCGGCAGGGCCATGCTGCAGGCGCTGCAGAGCTTCGAGCAGCGGCTTGAAAGGGCCGGCGGCCAGCGGTGTGCCTGCGCGCGCGCTTTCATGGGCCTGGAAGGCTGCCAGCCCGGCGTCCTGATAAACCCGTTCTGATTCGTCGGAGAAGAGCACCGCGTCGCCGTCGAATGCGATGCGGACTTCCGTAGGATGGGCGTCGGAGGCGCGTTTGCTGTGCGGATAGACCCGCGCCGCCGGCACGTCAGCGGCGAGCGCGCTGCGCACATCGGCTTCATTGGTCGACAGGAACAGGTTCGCGGCCAGCGGCTTTAGATAGCGCCAAGGGCTTTCGCCGCGCGTGAAAACACCGCGCTCGATCGGCAGGCCGTAATGCTGGCAGGAGCGAAAGACGCGCATGCCCGAAACCGGGTCGTTGCGCGACAGGATCACGACCTGCACCCGCGGCAAGTCCCCGGCATTGAAAGCCAGCAGCTTGTTGACCAGCGAAAAAGCCACGCCCGGCCGCGCCGGCCGATCCAGGCGCTGCAGTTGCAGCTGCATGTAGGCGCGGTCGTCGGCGCCTTCAAAAACGCGGTTCTCCTCTTCGAAGTCGAACAGCGCGCGCGACGAGATCGCAACGACGAGCTGGCCTTGCAGCGTGGTGGGCATGGAGCGATGGTAAGGCGCCGACGGGACCCGGACGGGGGCCGCGTCGACCCAGGTGCGCCCTACGGCGCAGCGATGCCCTATTGCACAAACCCCACCGGTGCGCGCCGGCCATGCGCTTCGGGCAGGTCGCGCAGCTCGACGCGGCAGCGTGCGTCGAGCTTGGCGTTGCCAAACGCCGTCATCCAGGCGCGCCGCATTTCGCGCGGCGCGAGTTCGCAGAACGCGTCGAGCAGCGCGTCGCCAGGCTCGGGGTCGAACTGCGCGCCCCAGTCGTGGCTGTTGCGGATGCCGCTGTACAGGCGCAGCGCGATGGTGCGTGCCGCATCGCGGTCGGGCATCTGGACTTCATAGACATTGACCCGGTTCAGGATCGGCTCGGGGATCGCGCGCTCGTCGTTGGCGGTGGCGATCCAGATCACCTGGCTGGCGTCGATCGGGACTTCGGCAAACTCGTCGGTGAAGGTCTGCGCGGTGTCGTGTTCGAGCAGGCTGTAGAGCGCACCCAGCGGGTCGTAGGCATGTTCACCACGCGCCTTGTCGATCTCGTCGATGACCATCACCGGGTTGGCGTAAGTGCCGTCGACCAGGGTCTCGAAGACCTTGCCCGGGCGCGCGCCTTTCCACTGGCTCGATGCGCCGCTGAGCACCCAGCCGGCGGTGAGGCTGCTCATGCTGACAAAGCCCATGCCGGTGCCGAGCAGTTGTGCGATCTCGCGTGCGAAGTGGGTCTTGCCGACGCCCGGCGGGCCGAGCAGCAACATCGGCGTGATCTCCAACGCGTCGCGGCTGTCCTGGCACAAGGCGAGCTGGCGCTTGAGGTCGTCGAGCGCGGCGTGAAAGTTCGGCAGCTCTTGGTAGAGATGGTCCATCGCCGGCACGCCGCTGGGCTTGACCTGAAAGCGCTCGGGGCCCTTTTCAAGCATGCGCTCGTAGGTGCTGCGCAACCCCTCGTGTTCCTTGGGCCCGAGTTTGTCCAGGCGCTGTTCGACATCGGCGGGCTGGAAGACCCGGCGCATGCTGGCCAGGCCGATCGGGGCGCGGCGCACGGGCGCCAGATCGGTGGACATCGGCCTGGACATCTGCAGCGGCATCGGCCTGGGCATGGGCAACGGCATCACGCGGCTCCTTCGGGACGGCAGGGAAGCGGTCCCATTGAAGCGCAGCGTGCCACAGATGAGCGGCCGATCAAAGGCCGCGCAGCGCCCTTGTTCCGGGGGTCGGGCGCGCCAACGCGTCGAGCTTTTCACGCCTTTGTGCGGCGCGCCGTGATCACGCTCGTCGGCGCCAGCCGCCGTTCGTCGCAGCGTGCCGGCAGCTTGTCGCTTGACCTTGGCGCAGCCCGCGGCCGTCGACGAAAGTGCAGGCATCGAACACCGCAACACGACTGCCACACCAACCCAAGACAAGCGCCTCACGGCCAACCTGGAGCCTCAAATGAACCGCACCGAATACACCCCCCCGACCCGCCGTCTCGCTGGCTTGGCGCTGGCCGCCTTTTTCACGCTGACGATGCTCGTCGCCGTCGACACACTGGCCACGCAAGACAGCGCCGCGGCGACGATGGCCGCTGCGATCACGTCCCAGAGTGCCTGATACGCCGCACGACGCGCATCACTGACGAGATACCACCATGGCCAGCAGCGATCAAGGATTCGGCTGGCGCGTGACGCGCAGCGAAGCATTTGCCGAAGATCTCGACGGCCTGACCGCCAGCGCGCCGGCACCGCTTCAGCGCGCGACATCCGCGGCGTTGGACGCGGCCGCGCAGGCGTGGCCGGGCTCGATGTACCCGCCGCCGCTGATTGCGCTGCTGACCATCGGCCTGGCGGTGGTGCCTGTGCTGGACTGAGAGTGTGAGGGTCTTTCGATCATGCCCGCTCATCACGCCATAAGACGCCCGCTCGTCGTTGCAAATGCTCGCCATAGCCCGAGCTATGGCTGTGCTTTGCGCCTCGATCGGCCGGCTTCTGGCGCGCTGCTCGGCCACGCTCGAAAAACTCTCACACTCTGACCCGCGCCGTGCCCCGGTCTCAGCGTGGCACGCGGCGCCGCGCGGCGGCCCACAACGTGAACAGCAAACCCAGTCCGAGGCTGGCCCAGGTTGCCGGCTCGGGCACCGGGGTGATGCGGTAGACGATGCCACCTTTGCCGTTGGCCGGCGTGTTGGTGACCAACGCGTACAGCTCGCCGGCCGCGTCTTCGCCGAAGCCATGCACCGTCAGGCCATCGGGCAGCGCGCCGCCGGCGAACTGCGGCAACAGAAATTCCTTGATCTCGCCGGTCAGCAAGTCGGCGTAAAAGAGCCGGCCGTCGACACGTGGCGGCAGGTTTTTCAGCGCCAGGTCACCGAAGACATATTTGCCCGCCAGTTCGGGGATGGCGCTGCCGCGATAGACAAACCCGCCGGTGATCGAGATCCCGTCACCGTGGTCATATTCGAGCGCTCCCAGCGTGCCGACGATCGGGTCGATGAGCCCGACCGGGTCGCCCGGGCTGCGCGGGCCGAGAACGCCGGTGATGCGGTCGTAGAGGAAGTCGCCTTCCTTGATCGCCCAGCCGTAGTTGCCACCCAGCGTGACACGGTCAATCTCTTCGATATTGCCCTGGCCGACGTCGGCAGCGATCAGGTCACCGTTGGCGCGATCGAAACTGAAGCGATAGGGGTTGCGAAATCCGTAGGCAAAAATCTCGGGCACCTGACCGGCACCCTGGAAAGGGTTGCTTTGTGGGATGCGGTACTGGCCGTTGGAGCTGAGCGTGTCTGCGCTGCTTGGGGTGAGCGCCGGGATCAGCGGATCGAAGCGCAGCATCTTGCCCAAAGGCGTGCTCAGGTTCTGTGCGTTGCCACCCGGCTCGATATGGCTGGCGCCGACATCGCGCGCATTGCCGCCGTCGCCCAGGCCGAGGTAGAGATACCCGTCCCAGCCAAAGGCAATCGTGCCCCCGTTGTGGTTGGCCGCGTTTTTGCCAAACGACATCAATTCGCGGCGCGACGCGGGGTCGACCAGGTTCGGATCGGCGGCGTTGATCTTCCATTCGGCGACAACATTCTTGTAGTTCTGCACGCTGCCGTTGGGGGCTGCGTAGGTCGGCGCCGTGCCGGCCTGGATCAGCTCGCTGGTGTAGGTGTAGAGGGTGCCGAAGCCGGCATGGCCGGCGGTATTGAACCCGGGGTGGAAGGCCAGTCCGAGGAAGCCCCGTTCGTCGTTGGCGTTGGCCGGGTTCAGGGGTGGTGCGACGCGGCCGCTAATGTCCAGCGCCGGTGTGGCGAGCAGGCTGCCGCCTTGGATGACCCGCAACTGACCACCCTGTTCGACCACAAACAGCCGGCTGAAGTCGCCCGGCGCGTGGGTCGCGTAGTCGGGTGCAGCGAGCCCGGCGGCGAAGGTCTGCAGCCGGACCGCGATGCTGCCGTCCTGGATCGCCGGCAAGATGTGGTGGGATTGTGCGCCGTCGGGCATGTACAACCAGGTCGCCACAGCGGCCGTTCCAAGGTGGCGGAGAGGGGTGGAAAGTCGCATGACGAGACTCCAGTC
>JAYUSP010000348.1:0-4327 GCA_043755615.1 Betaproteobacteria bacterium | reverse complement strand
CGCATGACCTGGTCGCACAGCGCGCGTTGCGCCGCGACCGGGAACGGCCCCACCAGCTGCACCAGCGGCTCAACCATCGACTGCGCGGTCTGTGTGTCGCGCACTTTCTGGATCAGCGCAGGCAACCATTGCCGCACCTCGCCAAACACGCGGCTGACGGTGGCTGAGGTCATGCCGGGCTCGAAGCGGTCCATCATCGCGTCGTATTTCGACAGCCCCGACTGGGCCGACAACAGCGCTGCTTCTTCGCGCCCGACCGCAAGCACCTCGCGAAAATTCTCGACAAAACCGGCCCAGTCGTTGTTGCCACGCTGCGTGCGCCAGGCATGTTCGCAGCGTGAAGTAGCCATCTCGCTGCGCTGTACGAGTGACTCGGGCAGCGCATTCGCCTGCCGCCATTCGCGCTGGATCTCGCGCAGGTTGGCACGCTGCACGGCATCGAGGTTTTCCTGGCCGGCACGCTCGATCTGGTCGCGCAGCTTGGGGTCGGTACGCAGGCGGTGCATCAGCCCGGCCAGCTCGGCCATCGCCGCGGCGCGGGCGTCCTGGCCCTTGGGCGGCATATTCGCGGCGCGGTCCCAGCCGGCGATGCTGGCCAGGTGGCGCAGGTTGTGCAGTTGTTTGTTGAGCGTCGTCAGCTCGGCGTAGGCGGGGGTGGCAGCGGTGGCGGTGGCGGGCGTCATGGTTGCAGCCTCGTGGGCAAATGGAGGCTTATTCTGGCCTACGGCGTGAAACGTCCAGGGAAGATCCACAGCAGCGCCGCGGTCATCGTCAGGTAGCGCAAAAACTTGCCGACCGCCATGTAGCCGACGCAAGGCCAGAACGGCAGCTTGAGCCAGCCGGCGACGGCGCACAGCGGGTCGCCGACCACCGGCAGCCAGCTCAACAGACATGCCTTGGCGCCAAAGCTTTGCAGCCACTGCAGCGCGCGCAGCTCATGCGGTTTTCGGTGGCGCACACGCTCGTAGGCGACCTCGGCGCCGTAGCCCATCCAGAAGCTGATCGCGCCGCCAACGGTGTTGCCGGCAGTCGCCACCAGGATCGCCGGCCAGAAGAGTTCGGGGTTGAGCTTGACCAGGCCAAACACCGCCGGCTCGCTGCCCAGCGGCAGCAGCGTCGCCGAAATCAGCGCGACGACAAAGAGCGTGCTCAAGCCGAACTTGGGCAGCGCCAATGCGAGCAGCAATGTGTCGAGCCAGGCTTCCATCGGGCCCGATCATAGGCAGCCGGCGTGGCGGCGCCCGCCGCTATACTTCTGCCTCCTTTTTCAGCACTGCCATCTAGCGTTGTTCGCCGCCCGCCCCATTTTCATCGGCCCGATCGAGTTGCCGAACCGCTACTTTGTCGCCCCGATGGCGGGCGTCACCGACCGGCCGTTTCGCATGTTGTGCAAACGCCTGGGCGCGGGTTATGCGGTGAGCGAGATGGTGACCTCGCAGCGCGCGCTGTGGCGCAGCCTGAAAACCAGCCGGCGCGCCGACCACGATGGTGAATCAGCGCCGATTGCGGTCCAGATCGCCGGTGTCGACCCGGCGCAGATGGCCGACGCGGCGCGCTACAACGTCGACCGGGGTGCGGCGATCATCGATATCAATATGGGCTGCCCGGCCAAGAAAGTCTGCAACACCTGGGCCGGCTCGGCGCTGATGAGCAATGCGCCGTTGGCGCTGCGCATCGTCGATGCGGTGGTCGCTGCCTGTGCGCCATTGAACGTGCCAGTGACCTTGAAGATGCGCACCGGCCGCTGCGACACCGAACGCAACGCGGTGGCGCTGGCTCTCGACGCCGAGCGCGCCGGCATCTTGATGCTCGCGGTGCACGGCCGCACCCGCGAGCAAGGTTTTCTGGGCGCCGCGGAGTACAACACCATCGCCGCGGTGAAGGCCGCCGTGCGCATCCCGGTGGCGGCCAGCGGCGATATTGATTCGCCGGCCAAGGCGCTGGCCGTGTTGCGCCAGACCGGCGTCGACGCGCTGATGATCGGCCGCGCGGCGCAGGGCCGGCCGTGGATCTTTCGCGAGATCGCGCATTTCCTGGCTGCCGGCGAGACACTCGATGCCCCGGCGACCCGCGATGTGCAGCGCTGGCTGGTCGAACATCTGCACGACCACTATGCCCTCTATGGCGAGCAGGTCGGCGTGCGCAGCGCGCGCAAGCATATCGGCTGGGCCGTGCGTGCCCTGCCCGGCGGCGAGGCCTTCCGCGCCGCGATGAATACGCTGGACGACTGCGACGCACAGGTGCGCGCGGTAAGCACCTTCTTCGATCAACTCGCCGACCGGCATGCGCTGTTGCCCGCGCTGCCGGCGGTGCCCTCGGTGTTGGCGGCCAACGACGGCCAACTGGTCCTCACAGCATGAGCAAAAAGCAGATCGACGAGTGCATCCGCAGCTCGCTCGAACAGTATTTCAAGGACCTGCGCGGTGCCGAGCCCACCGGTCTGCATGCGCTGATCATCAACGCGGTAGAAAAGCCGCTGCTTGACGTCGTGATGCAACACGCCGAGGGCAATCAGAGCCGCTGCGCTGATTGGTTGGGCATGAACCGCAATACGCTGCGCCGCAAGCTGCTCGACCACAAGCTCATCAAATGACGTCTGCGCTGATTTCGGTCTCCGACAAATCCGGCATCGTCGAGTTTGCACACGCACTGCACGGTCTTGGCATCAAGCTCATCTCCACCGGCGGCACCGCCCGGCTGCTCGCCGATGCCGGCCTGCCGGTGACTGAAGTGGCGGCGCTCACCGGCTCGCCGGAAATGCTCGACGGGCGTGTCAAGACCTTGCACCCCCGCGTGCACGGTGGCCTGCTCGCCCGCCGCGACCGACCCGACCACATGGCCGCGCTGCACAACCAGGGGATCGAGACCATCGACCTGTTGGTGGTCAACCTCTACCCCTTCGAGCAGGCCGTCGCGCGCGCCGACTGCACGCTCGAAGACGCGATCGAGAATATCGATATCGGCGGCCCGGCGATGGTGCGCAGCGCGGCCAAGAACTGGGCCGATGTCGCGGTGCTCACCGACGCCACGCAGTACGCCGGCGTGCTGGCTGAGCTTCAAAACAACGGCGCGGTATGCATGGCGAGCAAATTTGCGTTCGCGGTGGCGGCCTTCAACCGCATCAGCAACTACGACGCCGCGATCAGCGACTACCTGTCGTCGCTGCAGACCGACGGCAAACAGTCGATCTTCCCGGGCCAGAGCAATGGCCGCTTCGTCAAGGTGCAAGACCTGCGCTACGGCGAGAACCCGCACCAGAGCGCGGCCTTTTATCGCGACCTGCACCCGGCGCCCGGCTCGCTGGCCACCGCGCTGCAACTCCAGGGCAAGGAGCTGTCGTACAACAACATTGCCGACGCCGACGCGGCCTGGGAATGTGTCAAGAGTTTTGCCCGCGACGCCGGATCAGGCGCCGCGGCCTGCGTCATCGTCAAACATGCCAACCCCTGCGGTGTGGCGTTGGGCGTCGATGCCGCCGAAGCGTATGCCAAGGCCTTGGCGACCGACCCAAGCTCGGCCTTCGGCGGCATCATCGCTTTCAACCAGCCGGTCGACGGCGTCGCTGCGGCGCTGGTGGCCAGGCAGTTTGTCGAAGTCCTGATGGCGCCGGCCTTCAGCGACGAGGCGCGGGCCGTTTTCAAGGCCAAAGCCAATGTGCGCCTGCTGCAGATCGATTTGCCGCCCGGTGGCGCAACCGACTGGGCCCGCGGGCGCAACCAGATGGACGCCAAACGGGTGGGCTCAGGCCTGCTCCTGCAGACCGCCGACAACCGCGAGGTGCAGCGCAGCGAGTTGCGGGTGTTGACCCGCGTGCAGCCGACGCCGGCGCAGCTCGACGACCTGCTGTTCGCCTGGACAGTGGCCAAATACGTGAAGAGCAACGCCATCGTCTTTGCCCGTGGCGGCATGACGATCGGTGTTGGCGCCGGGCAGATGAGCCGCATCGATTCGGCGCGCATCGCGTCGATCAAGGCCAACAATGCCGGCCTGTCGACGGCCGGCAGCGCCGTCGCCAGCGATGCTTTTTTTCCCTTCCGCGATGGCCTGGATGTCGTTTGCGAGGCCGGCGCGACCTGCGTCATCCAGCCCGGCGGCAGCCTGCGTGACGACGAGGTGATCAACGCTGCCGACGAGCGTGGCATCGCGATGGTGTTTACCGGCGTGCGCCACTTTCGGCACTGACCGGGTGCCGGGTGCCACGGCGGTTGCCGATTTCCACGGCGGTGGTTGAGTCTTCCTGATTTGATTTGTTTTTGGACGGTGCCGGGTCTCGCCAGCTCGTGTGCCCCAGCGACATCGCGTACGGCGATCGTGGGTCTCCTCCGGT
>JAYUSP010000347.1:0-4335 GCA_043755615.1 Betaproteobacteria bacterium | reverse complement strand
AAGGAAGGTGTCGGCCGCGCATGCCAGGCGCCGACGACGATATTTTTCAGCAGCGTCTGCTGGCCGTGGAAAAAGTGGCCGGCGCCCGGCACCACCGTGATCGGCAGCGCCTGCGGCCTGGCCCAGTCGAGCGTGGCGCTGAGCGGCACGACCTCGTCGGCCTCGCCGTGGATGACCAGCGTATCCGGCGCCACCGCGGCGACATCGAAAGTCTGGGTTGCCGGGCCGACGAGAACCAGGCGCTCGATGCGCGTGCTGCTGCTGGCGGCCAGCCGCGCCGCGGCCTGCGAGGCGACATAGGCGCCGAATGAAAAACCGGCCAAGGCCAGCGGCAGCGCGGAGTCACGCACCGCGGCGATCACCGCCAGCGCATCGTCGACTTCGCCGCGGCCGTCGTCCCAGGCCCCGGCAGAGGCGCCGACGCCGCGGAAATTGAAGCGCACCACGCGATAACCGAGCTGCAGGAAGGCACGCACCAGCGTGGCCACGACCTTGTGTTCCATCGTGCCACCATGCACCGGGTGCGGATGGCAGACCACCGCCACACCACGCGGCGCGGTGTCGGTGGCGATGGTGGTGGCGCTGTTGGTGGCGCTGTTGGTGGCGTTGACGTTGGCGCTGTTGGTGGCGCTGGTGGTGGCGGTATGCACCACGGCGTCGATCCAGCCCGCCGGGCCCGTGATCTGCCGGCGTTCGGTCTGCATGCCGGTCAGCGCCCGACTTCCGGGGCCAGCCGCAAGCGTTCGACCGGCTCGCCGCCGACGAGGTGCGACTGCACGATCTCGTCGATATCGTGATCGTCGACGTAGGTGTACCAGACCTCTTCGGGGTAGACCACGATCACCGGCCCGCCGGCACAACGGTCCAGGCAGCCGGCCTTGTTGACGCGCACGCCGCCAGGGCCGTTGAGGCCAAGCGACTTGACGCTTTTTTTGCAGCGGTCGAGCGCGGCCTGCGGGTCGTGGCTGGCACAACATGCTTCGCCGCCGTCGCGCTCGTTCAGGCAGAAAAATACATGGTGCTTGTAATAACTCATTGGCCGGATTGTAGAAGCCGGCCATGCACCGCTTGCCTTGCCAGCCGAGCGGCTCACTCGCGCCGCGACAGCCGCGCCAGCAGCCAGGCGATCGCCGCGTACGGCCACAGCCAGCCGACCCACTGCGCGATGCCGTGAAAGCGGATGAAGCGGCCCTGCTCCCAGCCCTGCAGGCTGGCGGCGTAATAGGGGTCGGCGGGCGCCTGGGCGACGAGCACGACCAGCGCCGTCACCACCACCAGCCCGATCGCGGCCACCGCACGCGGCCCGATCACACACAACGCAGCCGCGAGCAGCGTACCGACCGCCAGCGCCGGCAGCGTCGCCGGGGTCAGCCAGGCCAGCGCATGTTCGGGGCCGAAGTTCAGCGCCGTGGACAGCGTCGTCGCGGCAAAAGCGATCAACACCGCGCCAAGCACCATCACCAGGCGCCGCCAGACTGAGCGGGTGACGACGATCGCCAGCGTCGCCGGCGCGAGCAGGCCGAGCGCGACGCCCAGGCCTTCACGCGCGGCGGCCAGCGGTGCGGCGTCTTGCAAATCAGCCGGACTGATCAACGCTTGCAGGTCGTCGGCCCAGGGCGTGCCTTCAACCGCGACCTCGGCGAGCTCGCGCAATTGTTCGAAGACCTGGCCCAGGCCGAGCGGTACCGGCGCCGGGAACAGCAGTGCCACCGGCCACAGCACCAGCAAGGCCACCGCACTGGCGCTGCCGGCGACAAACCAGCGTTCGCGCAAGGCATGCCAGCGCTCGAGAATGCCCATCGCCTGCAAGGCCCAGGCGAGCGCAACGCCGAGCAGCGCCCCGGTCGAATTGAGCAGCCAGTCGCGCAGCGACGGCACCCGGTTGGGCAAGAACTGCTGCGTGGTTTCAAGTCCAAACGACAGCGCGCACGGGCCGAGCAGCCCGGCACCGATGGCGGCCGCCACGCCACCGCCAGCGCGCAGCACCGCGATAAATACCAGCCCACCCAGCGGCGCGTAACTCAGCAGGTTGGCCCATTGGTCGAAGCGGCTGGTCTGGCGCAGCCAGGGCAGCGCGGCAAGTTCGCCCAAGCCGATGCCGGGCGGCCAGCGCCAGCCGTCAAAGGGATACAGCGTCGCGTAGATCGCCAGCAGGACGTAGGCCAGCGAAAGCGGGACAGCCAGGCTGCGATGGCGCTTCATCAGCGGCGCATCCAAAACCTCAAAATGGCTTGACCACGACGAGGACCACGATCGCCGCAAAACCAAGCACCGAGACTTCGTTGAAGACGCGGTACCAGCGGTGGCTGCGCCGGTTGGCCGTCTGCTCGAAGCTGCGCAACAGGCCGCGGCAGACATGGTGGTAGCCGATCGCGCCCAGCACCAGCAAGAGCTTGGCATGCATCCAGCTTTGGGCCCCGCCCAGGCCGATGCCGTAGCCCAGCCAGAGCACGACGCCGAGTCCGAGCGCCGGCACCATCAACAGGCTCGAGAAGCGGTACAGCTTGCGTGCCATCAGCAGCAGCCGCTCGCGCTCGGCATGGCTGTCGGGGGGCACCATCGCCAGATTGACAAACAGGCGCGGCAGGTAAAAAAGCCCGGCAAACCAGCTCGCGACAAATACGATGTGGAAGGCCTTGACCCACAGCACGGTCTGATTCATGCGCGAGATTATGGGCAGGCCGGTGCGGCGCCCAAAATACAGCGCCCAAAATACAGCGCCCGAAATGCATCGCCCGGAATACAGCGCCCAAAAAAAGAGGCCCCAGCCGAAGCCGGGGCCAGCAAGCCTTATCGCTGTCATCACGCTAAGGCACCTGCTCAGGGAGGAAAAGCAGGGGACAACGGCCTCGCGGCTATCATCCAATTCCGACTCTAGCAGAGGGTTTTAACTTTGTGAACAACGCTTTCGCTCGGTTTCCTGCAGCACGACCCCGACGGCTGCGGCGCGATGCCTTCAGCCGCGACCTCGTTCGCGAGCATCGCCTCGCGCCAGCCGATCTGATCCTGCCGGTTTTTGTGCTCGACGGCGCCAACCAGACCCAGGACGTGGCCAGCATGCCCGGCGTGCAGCGGCGCAGCGTGGACCGCCTGTTTGTGGTCGCCGAAGAATGTGTCGCACTCGGCATCCCGGTGCTGGCGCTGTTCCCGGTGATCGAGGCGGCGCTGAAAACCTCTGACGGCCGCGAGGCGCTGAACCCCGATGGTCTGGTGCCGCGCGCGGTGCGTGCGCTCAAACAACGATTCCCGCAACTTGGGATTTTGACCGACGTGGCACTCGACCCGTTCACCAGCCACGGCCAGGACGGGCTGCTCGACGACAGCGGCACCATCCTCAACGATGCCACCGTCGCGGTGCTCGTGCAGCAGGCGCTGGTGCAGGCCGCGGCCGGCGTCGATATCGTCGCCCCCAGCGACATGATGGACGGGCGCATCGGCGCCATCCGCCAGGCGCTTGAAGGCGCCGGCCAGATCGACACAAAAATCATGGCCTACAGCGCCAAGTATGCGAGTGCTTTCTACGGCCCGTTTCGCGACGCGGTGGGCTCTGCGGCAAACCTCGGCAAAGCCGACAAGAAGACTTACCAGATGGATCCCGGCAACGGTGACGAGGCGCTGCGCGAAGTCGCGCTGGATATCGCCGAGGGCGCCGACATGGTGATGGTCAAACCCGGCATGCCTTATCTGGACATCGTGCGCCGCGTGAAGGAGCAATTTCAGGTGCCGACCTTCGCCTACCAGGTCAGCGGTGAATATTCGATGCTCAAGGCCGCCGCAGCCAACGGCTGGCTCGACCATGACGCGGTGATGATGGAGTCGCTGCTGGCCTTCAAGCGCGCCGGCGCCGATGGCGTGCTGAGTTATTTCGCGCTCGATGCAGCGCGCCTGTTGCGCGCGCGCTGATGCAGATCTTTCACGTCGGCGCCGAAGACTTCGAGGCCGGGTCGACGCTGGCCGACCCGCTGCCGCCGGCCGGTTTTTTGTGGCTCGCCTGCGAGCGCGCTGAATTCGAGGCCGCGGCGCCGGCGCTGCAAGCCGCGCTCGCGCGCTGGACCGGCGGCACGCTGGTGCACCTGCATGTGGCCGACCTGATCAACGAACATTTGCCGAGCCAGTTCGACTACACGTCATGGTACGACCTGCTCGTTTTTCGCCGGCTGGCCGCGGGCGCTGGCGGCAACGGCGTGCAAGGCGAAACCAACCCCGGCGCCGTGGCGAACCTGCTCGACAGCATCGATACCCGCGCAGTCGGCTTTGCGCTCTTCGACCAGGTGCTGATCACGGTGCACCCAGCCGACTGCGCGGTGCGCGCCTACTACGCCCAGCGGCTGGCCA
>JAYUSP010000346.1:0-4338 GCA_043755615.1 Betaproteobacteria bacterium | reverse complement strand
TAAACGCGGTGCCAGTCGAATGCCGCTTTGTCGCCCTTGCCATAGACCTTGAGCGCGCCCTTCTCGCCCACCGCATTCGGACGCTGGAAGATCCAGTTCTGCCATGCGGTGAGTCGGCCGAAGACGCGGGTCAGCATGTTTTCGGGGCCGTTGAAGCGCAGGTTGGCTTCCATGCCGGTCAGCGCGTCGGGGCTCATCGCCACGCGCTCTTCGATGGCAATGCGGATCTCGTCGGCCCAATCGATGTCGTCGGGGTTGCTCGTCACCAGCCCGAGCGCAAAGGCAGCGTCGGCGTCGAGCCGCTCGCCGATGCGTGCATGAACGGCTTCGAGTGGCGCCGTCTCGCTGTAGTAGCGGCGCTGCAACCGGCTCTGGTCCGTGATCATCGGGTAGAGGCCGAAATTGGTTTCGCCGACGATCAGCTTGGGCGCCCGTGCTGCGTCGTCAGGCAAGGCCAGCATGTAGATGCGGTCGCATGCCAAGGCCAATTCGAGCAGGCTGCCGGCAAAGCAAGAGCCGGGTTCGACCAGCGCGAACAAGCTGCGCGAGGACACGTCCAGCCGCGAGAACGTGCGGCGCAGCAGACCGATCGTCTCGCGCACCAACCAGTGGTCGCGGTGTTGCAGCAGCGTCGCGTCGAGCGCCTGAGCGGCCGCAGCGTCGCCTTCGGTCTTAACGAGCCAGGTGCCGATGTCGAGCTCGTTGGTGCGCATCGACAGGATGGCGTCTTCCAGCTCTCGCGCCATCTGCAACGGGTACCAGGCGGCACCCGCGGCTTCGATGCCCGCCACATCGCTGGGCTGCGCGCCAGCGGGTGCACGCACGGTCCAGGTGGCCGTGCGCTGCGCGCGGTGGATGTCCACCGTGACGTACTGATAGCGCAGCGCATCGGCTTCGACCTTGCAGGCCACCGGGGGCAAAGGCACGCCGCGCGCGCCAGCCGGCCGGTCGCTCTGTGCCGCAAGCTGCAACGCGCGCTCTTGCACCTTGGCTGCGAACACGGCCGGTTTGGCAATCTCGTCCACCAGGCGCCAGTCCTTGGCCTTCTGGCCGCGCACGCCTTCGACACTGGTGCAGAACAGATCGGCCAGGTCGTGCCGCACATGGCGCTTGTCGGTCACGCGCGTCAGACCGCCGGTGCCGGGCAGCACGCCGAGCAGCGGCACTTCGGGCAGGCTGACGGCGCTGGAGCGGTCGTCGACGAGGATGATCTCGTCGCAGGCCAGCGCGAGCTCGTAGCCGCCGCCGGCACAGGCGCCGTTGACCGCGGCGAGAAACTTCAGGCCGCTGTGCGCGCTGCTGTCTTCGAGGCCGTTGCGCGTCTCGTTGGTGAACTTGCAGAAGTTCACTTTCCAGGCGTGGCTGCTGACACCGAGCATGAAGATATTGGCGCCCGAGCAGAAAACTTTTTCCCGCGCGCTGGTGAGGACCACGGTGCGCACTTCGGGGTGCTCGAAGCGCACCCGGTTGATGGCGTCGTTGAGCTCGATATCAACCCCGAGGTCGTAGCTGTTGAGCTTGAGTTTGTAGCCCGGGCGCAGCCCCGCGTTTTCGTCGAAGTCTGCGATCAGGGTCGCGACCGGGCCCTCGAATTTGAGCTTCCAGTGGCGGTATTGGTCGGGCGTGGTCTGGTAATCAACACGAGGCGGCGGGCTCATGGGCTCTCCAAAAAAATGCACTAAAGTGCTTTCAAGCGATCGTGACTTACAAGCACTTTAGTGCATGTGCGCGACTGCGTCAAGCACTGATTGCCGCGCTGCGATAGCGATCAACCAGCGTCGGCCAGCGCCGCGCGGACGATCCGGCGCAGCGCGGCAAAAGTTGCCTCCAGTGGCGCCGCGCTGGTGTCGACGCGGAACTCGGCTTTCGAGTAAAACGCCGCGCGGCCTGCGAGGATGCCCTTCAAGTCGTCCATCGCCTCGTGGTGGCCGGCCATCGGCCGCAGGTCGCCCTGCGCGGTGACACGCTGCATGTGATCCTCGGGCGCGGCTTGCAGCCAGACGGTGGTGCAATGCGCTAGCAGAAGATGAAAACTCGCCGGGTCGGAGACCAGCCCGCCGGGCGTGGCGATGACCGCTTCGGGATAGATCTGAATCGCCTCTTCGATGGCCCGCCGCTCATAGCGCCGGTAGGCGTTCTGGCCGTAGAGCGCCTGGATCTCGTTGATCGAGCAGCCGGCGAATTTTTCGATTTCGCGGCTGAGCTCGACGAAGGGGAAATCCAGGTCGTTGGCGAGCATCCGCCCAAGCGTCGATTTGCCGGCGCCGCGCAGGCCGACGAGCGCGATGCGGGTGCTGCGTTGTGGCCGCCCCTGGCCGTCCCGTCGGGGTGCGCCGCCGGTGCCGAGCAGCTCGCCGATCGACTCGCGCACCCGGCGCAGCGTCGCTTCGTCGCCGTGCTCAAGCAGCTCGCGGATCATCAGCCACTCGGGCGACCGTGTCGTGATGTCCCCAAGCAATTCGGCGAGCGTGCATCTGAGCGCTTGCGCGACTTGCAGCAGCACCAGTACCGACGCGTTGCCGACACCGTATTCGAGATTCGCCAGGTGGCGCTCGGAGACATCGGCCGCGGCCGACAGCGCTTTGCGGGTCATGCCGCGGCGAGCGCGCAAGGCCTTGACGCGGTCGCCCAGGCCGACCAGAAAGGGGTGTTTGGCATCCACCTCGGTGGCGGCAGACGGGGCTTCGCTCCGGGTGAGCACGGGTGAAGGCACTATAGTGCTTGACATGACAGGTCGGTGCCCATAAAGTTCATACAAGCACAATACTGCAACTCGGCTGCATCGGCAAGTGCCAACCAAATGGGAGCCAAATCCTCTGCCGCCGCGATCCCGGCCCAAGCGCACCAAACCCAAACCAGGCGACACCGATGCCTCAACTCACCGCCCCGACCGCCGCCGCGACACCTGCCTCCGCGCCACCAGCGCAATTCAACTTTGCCCAGCACCTGATCGACTGCAATGCCGGCCGCGCTGACAAGGCCGCCTTCATCGACGATCTCGGGTCGCTCAGTTACGGCGAACTGGCGCATCGGGTCCGGCAACTCGCCGTCGGCCTGCGCGCCACGGGCTTGCGTCGTGAAGAGCGGGTGCTGCTGTTGATGCACGACTGCAACCACTGGCCGGTGGCTTTTCTCGGAGCGCTTTACGCCGGGCTCGTGCCGGTGGCGGTGAATACGCTGCTCACCGCCGACGACTACGCCTACATGCTCGAACATTCGCGTGCGCAGGCGGTGCTGGTCTCGGGCGCTTTGCTGCCGGCGTTGGCGGCGGCGATGACACGATCGGATCACGAAGTCAAGGCCGTGATCGTCTCGCGCCCGATCGCGCCCTTGCATGCGCCGGAGGTCGATTTCGACACCTTCGTGCAGGCCCAGGCGTCGGAAGCTGTGCCGGCAGATGCGCTGGCTCACAAGGCCGCGCCCACCGCCGCCGACGACCCCGGCTTCTGGCTCTATTCATCGGGCTCGACCGGGCGCCCCAAAGGCACCGTGCATTCGCATGCCAACGCCTACTGGACGGCCGCGTTGTACGGCAAGGCGGTGCTGCAACTGCGCGAATCCGATATCTGCTTTTCGGCGGCCAAGCTCTTCTTTGCGTATGGCCTGGGCAATGCGTTGAGCTTCCCGCTGAGCGTTGGTGCGACCACGATCCTGATGCCCGAGCGGCCGACACCCGAAGCCGTCTTCAAGCGCTGGCGCGGCCTGACCGGCGCCCAAGCCGGGCTCAAGCCGACCGCATTTTTTGGCGCGCCGACGGGCTTCGCCGGCATGCTCGCCGACGCCACACTGCCCGGCCGCGACGAGGTCGCGCTGCGCCTTGTTTCTTCGGCCGGCGAAGCGCTGCCGGCCGACCTCGGCGAGCGTTTCCAGCGCCACTTCGGCATCGACATCGTCGACGGCATTGGTTCGACCGAGATGCTGCACATCTTCTTGTCGAACCGCCCCGAGCGTGTGCGTTACGGCAGCACTGGCTGGCCGGTGCCCGGCTACGACGTCGAGCTGCGCGGCGAGGGCGGCAGTGCCGTGCCCGACGGCGAACCCGGCGACCTCTTCATCCAGGGCCCGAGCGCGGCGCTGATGTACTGGGGCAACCGCGAGAAGACACGCGACACCTTCCAGGGCGGTTGGACAAAAAGTGGCGACAAGTACGTTCGCAATGACGACGGCAGCTACACCTACTGCGGCCGCGGCGACGACATGCTCAAGGTCAGCGGCATCTATGTCAGCCCCTTTGAAGTCGAGGCCACGCTGGTCCAGCACCCGGCGGTGCTCGAAGCCGCGGTGATCGGTATCGGCGACGCCGACGGCCTGACCAAGACCAAGGCGTTTGTGGTGTTG
>JAYUSP010000345.1:0-4340 GCA_043755615.1 Betaproteobacteria bacterium | reverse complement strand
GGTCACTTGCGGGCCAAATTCGGCATCCAGCCGGATGCCGCCGACGACCGAGAAGTCAGCCAGCAGATTGCCGGTTGTGGAGTTGCCGCTGAAGTCTTCGATCTGCGGCTGGGTCGGATTGCCCGGCGACGAAAACTTGACGCCCATTCCCAGGTACTGCACCGATACCGTCGTGTTCTGCGGCAGCGACTCAAAATCGATCAGCGTAACCGCGCTGGCCGAACCGGCAAAACACAGCGCTGCGGCAGCAGCCACGTGCCGGGTGCCTGAAAGAAGACCGATCGGTGTGCGTTGCATGAGCGTCCCCCTGGGTTGTGAAGCGCTCGATTCTGCGTTCGCGCCACACGCTACAACATCCCTACCTTCGCCTCGGCATCCGGCCGGCGCTCAAGCTTCAACGGTCATGCCGGCGGCGCGCAGGCGCTGCGCCAACACATCGCCGAATGCGATCGACGGGGTCAGCACGCCGCCGAGTTGGTGGCCACCGGGCAGCCGGTCGGCGTCGAGCGCCAAGGCCAGCGCCGCTTCACAAACGAAGATCGTGGTCGCGCGGTTGCCGGGGTCGCCGCGGCCTGAAATGCGGCCGCGCACGACACTGCCTTTTTCGCCGACGCCAAACAGGTCGCAGCGAAACGAGCCACGGTCCATCCTGATTTCGCTGGGCCCCTCGCCCGGCGCCGGCGCGACCAGGCCCAATGCGCGCCGCACTGGTTTGAAGGCCATCGCCGACTGCCCGAACATCATGCCGGCGCTGACCGCGGCGGCAGTGATCGCGGCCTTCGCGCCGCGGCCAAAGTGCATGTATTCCTGGTAGCTGAAGTTGGGCGCAAAAGCGCTGTCGCCGATGAGCAACGCGGCGCTGCGGCGCACGACGCGGGTATTGACCGGCCCCATCACAAAGGGCCCGACCCAGGCATCGAAATCGGGGTCGTGGCTCGGTGCGGTGGGGTCGGCATGCGGCGCCGTGTCAGCCGGCACGGTGCCGCGCGGGTTGAGCAAAAACGGGTCGTCGAAGCGGCGCTTTTCGCCGGTGTCCAGCACGTTCACCAGGGACGCGAAGGTGCCGCCGTTGAGCCCGCCGCTGATCGTGAAACAGGCTTTCACGCTGACACAGCGCTGGCCGTGGCGGCGCAGCAGCGACTGCGCAACAAGCCAGGCGCCCAGATCCGACGGCACCGAATCAAAACCGCAGCCAGGCACGATGCGTGTGCCGTCGTTGGCGGCCTTGGTGTGGTGGCGGTCGATCATCGTGCGCACCCAGGGCGTCTCGCCGGTGATGTCGACATAGTGGGTGCCGTGGCCGACACAGGCGGCAACCAGCAGGCTGCCGTGGCGCGCAAAGGGCCCCGCGGTGCTGAGCACGACGCGGGTCTGGGCGGCGAGCTGGTTCAGGGCCGCAGCATCAGCGGCATCGGCAACGATGATCTCGGGCGCCACAGCATCGGCGGCCGACTTCGGTGGGCTCAAGGACTGGCGCAGCACCTCCAGGCGCTTCGCCGAGCGCCCGGCAATCGCCCAGCGCAGCCCGGCCGAGTGCTCGGCAAAATAACGCACCGTCTGACGGCCGACAAAGCCGGTCGCGCCGTACAACACCACGTCAAAAGCGCGCTTGGGCGCCTTGGCGGCTCCGACCATCTGGTTTGTCTCCCCTGGGGCCGGCATTGTGGCCTGCGGCCCGAGGACATGCCGACCCTCCGAAGGGGGGCTGGACGGCCGGCATCGGCCAGCGCTTATGGCCCCTGGACTGTCGGTGCGCAGCACCACACCGTTGTGCGCGGTCGCGCACCCTGGCCGACATGGCACCATCGGCGTCAAGCCTGGTTGCCGCCGCCGCATGAATCTCCACCCGCCGTCGTTCGCCCGCGTTGCCTCAGTGCTCTTGTCACTGCTTGTGGCGGCCCCCGCTGCGGCCGCGCCGAGTGAGGTGAAACTGGTCATCGACATGCGCGCAGAAATCAGCAGCGGGCGCTTTGACCCCCGCAGCGCTGCGCTGGGTGTGCGCGGCAGCACCGCGCCGCTGTCGTGGGCGGCCAGTGTGATGACCAGCGATGCCGACGGCGACGGCCGCTACGCCATCACGCTGCGTTTTGAGCAGGCGCCATTTGGCGGCCAACCGGTGAACTACAAGATCAAGATCGAGCGGCCGGGGGACGCCCACGGCGGCTGGGAAAACGGGCGCAACCACCCGCTGCGGCTGCCCGCCGGCAGTGGCGCCGGCAGCGTCACCATCGAGCGTCTCTTCGGCGCCGAGCCGTTGCCGATGCCCTTGCAACGCAGCGGCGACATCGACCGCCTGCCGGCGCTGCCTTCGCGCCATGTCGATGCGCGTGAAGTGCAGGTCTGGTTGCCACCCGGCTACGCGCTGCAGCCGCAGCGCCGCTATCCGGTGCTGTATCTGCACGATGGCCAGAATGTCTTCGACGCACAGGGCGCGGGTGCCGAGTGGCAGGTCGACGAGACCGCGCAGCGCCTGGTGCTGGCCGGCGCCATCGAGCCGATGATCATTGTCGCGGTGGCCAGCACCGGCCGCCGCATCGACGACTACACGCCGGTGGCGGCGTTGCGCGGCGGCACGCAGGTCGGTGGTGGCGCGGCGCGATATGCCCGCTTCCTGGTCGACGAACTCAAGCCGCTGATCGACACACGCTACCGCACCCGCCGCGAAGCGCAGCACACCGCGCTCGGCGGCTCGTCGCTCGGCGGGCTGGTCACGATGTGGCTGCTGCGCCGTCACGCCGCGACCTTTGGCGCCGGGCTGGTGGTGTCGCCGTCGGTCTGGTGGGGGAGCGAGTGGATCCTGCAGGATGTCGCAACGCTTGAGCCCGACGCGCGCAAGCCGCGGGTCTGGCTCGATATCGACGCCCTCGAAGGTGACGAGGCGCTTGGGGGCGCACGACGGCTGCACGACCTGCTGCAGACCCGCGGCTGGCAGCCGCGTTATCTTGAGCAAGCCGGCGCCCGGCATGACGAGCTGGCCTTTGCATCGCGTGTCGCAGCGATGTTGCGATTTTTGTATGCCCGCCCTGCCCCGCCCCAACGCTGACAAATGAGGACCACCACCATGCTCGACGCCGCCGCGATACAAGCCATTCTCGACCCGATCTTCCCCGGCCTGATGGGCGTGCGGCTGACCGTCGTCGAGCCCGACCGTGTCGTCGCCGAAATGGCCGTGCGTGCCGACCTGTGCACCAGCGGCGGCATCCTGCATGGCGGCGCGTACATGGCATTCGCCGACACGCTGGGCGCGATCGGCACGGTCGTCAATCTGGCCCCCGGCAAACGCACGACGACTACCGATTCGAGCACCAAATTCATCGCTTCGGCCAAACTCGGCAGTGTCGTCACGGGTGAGTCGATCGCATTGCACCGCGGCCGCACGACGATGGTCTGGCAGACCTCGGTGCGCAACGCCGACGGCAAACTCTGCGCGCTGGTCACGCAGACGCAACTCGTGCTCGACGGGCGGGCGGCGCACGCATAGGTGCTTGGCCTGTTTGTGGCCGCCTACCCCGCGCGTCGCGGCGCCAGAATAGTGCTTTTGATATCCAGCATCGATTCGATGCCGACACGTCTGCCGTCGATCACAAAGCGGCTGTCTTGGAGCAGGCGGTCGAGCACGCCCCCGGCGAAGGCACCATGCGAGTCGCCACCTTGCAGCGCCAGGTCGATGGCCGCGGCAGCTGGATGGAGTCGCGTTTTGCGGTAGGCCATGGCGCGCTCAGACCAGGAGCAATTTCAAGCCGGCGATCAGCAGCACCGCGGCGAGCAAGCGCTTGATCAGCAAGGGGGCAAAACGCCGGCTGCCCAGGCGCGAGCCGATCGCGCCGCCGGCGGCAGCCGCGAGCAGCAGCCAGCCGATGGTGTCGGGCCAGTGGCGGGTACTCGCCAGGTTGCCGAGCAGCCCGGCGCTGGAGTTGAGCAGGATGAATACCGCCGATACCGCGGCGGCTTGCTTGGCCCGCGCCCAGCCCATCAGCAGCAGCAGCGGGGTCAGGAAGATGCCGCCGCCGGTGCCGGTCAGGCCCGACAGCAGGCCCAGCGCCGCGCCGGCCGCCAGCGCGACGGGCAGCCCAGGCGGCCGCGGCTCGCGCTCTTGCGGGTCGGCGACAAGAAACCGCGCCGCCGAATACAGCAGCACCGCGCCGAGCAGCAGGTTGAATGCCACGGTGGGCAACTTGATCGCGCCACCGACAAAGGCCATCGGCACCGCAAGCAGCGCGAAGGGCCACAACAGGCGCAGGCTCAGATGGCCGGCGCGGTAGAACTGCCACGACGCGATCGACGCAACGAGGATATTCAGCGCCAGCGCCGTCGGCTTGATGACCATCGCCGACAGGCCG
>JAYUSP010000344.1:0-14076 GCA_043755615.1 Betaproteobacteria bacterium | reverse complement strand
TCACGCTGCACCTGGACAGCGGCACGGTCACGCGCTACGGCGGCAACTACAGCACCTTCGAGGCGATGCGCGCCGAGCGCATCACCCAGGCCGGCGCGGCGTTTGCCAAGCAGCAGGAGCGCATCGCGCACTTGCAGCTCTTCATCGACCGCTTCAAGGCCAAGGCGAGCAAGGCCAAGCAGGCGCAGAGCCGCGTCAAGGCGCTGGCGCGGATGGAGAAACTTGCCCCCGTGCTGACTGAGAGCGACTTCAATTTTGAGTTCCGCGAACCGGCGAGTCTGCCCAACCCGATGCTGGTGCTGGACGATGTGGCCTGCGGATACCGGGTGGCCCCGGTCGCAGGCTACGGCGACACGCCCCCCGAGCGGGCCGGGCGCGACATCGTCATCGTCAAGCGCGTCAACCGCAGCGTGATGTCCGGCCAGCGCATCGGCATCCTGGGTGCCAACGGCCAGGGCAAGTCGACCTTGGTAAAAACGATTTCGCACATGCTGCCGGTGCTGAGCGGAACGCTGACCGAAGGCAAAGGCCTGGCGATCGGCTATTTTGCGCAGCAGGAAATGGATTTGCTCAACGAAGCGGATACCCCGTTGCAGCGCATGTCGCGGCTGGCGCGCGAGGTTTCGCCGCAGGCGCGCGAGCAGGAGTTGCGCAATTTTCTCGGCCAGTTCCGCTTCGAAGGCGCGATGGTCAACCAGACAGTAGGCACCCTGTCGGGCGGCGAGCGTGCACGCCTGGTGCTGGCCACGATCGTCTGGCAGCGCCCCAACCTGCTGCTGCTCGACGAGCCGACGAACCACCTCGACCTGACGACCCGCGAGGCGCTGTCGATCGCGCTCAATGAATTTGAAGGCACGGTGCTGCTCGTCAGCCACGACCGCGCGCTGCTGCGCGAGGTCTGCGACGAGTTCTGGCTCGTCACCCGCGGCGGTGTCGAAGAATTCGACGGCGACCTCGACGACTACCAGCGTTGGCTGCTCGAGGTCAGCCGCGCCACGGTGCGCGGTGAGCCCGCGCCGCCGAGCCCGTCGGCGCGTGCCGCGGCAGCGGCGGCGGCTTCGGCGGCGTCGGTTGCCGCGCCAAAGCCGGCCGCGGCCAGGTCCAGCAGCAAAGCGGTCGTTGCCGCCGCGCCGGCCGCCAAACCGCGCGACGACCGCAAAGCGCGTGGCCAGGCACGCAGTCGCAGCGCCGACAGCACACGGCCGCTGCGCAGTGAAATCGGGCAGATCGACACCCGGTTGGCGGCCTTGAATGCCGAAAAGGCTGGTGCCGAAACAGCGCTCGCCGGCGGCCAACTCGGCGGGCCGCAGATTGCCGAGCAAGGTCGCCGGCTGAACCACATCGCCGCCGAAGTGACGATGCTCGAAGAACGCTGGCTGCAACTGCACGCCCAGGTCGAAGCGCTGCAACCCTGAGGCTGCGGCCGCGCCACGCGGCGCGTTGCACTGTCGCGCGCCGACTGGCGGCAGCCCGCGCTGCCGCGTTGTCATGAGGTGGTCACGGTTCGTGCATAGCCTGCACGGGACACAACCACACCCACCGAGGACACCGATGACCAAACAACGCCACGCTATCCACTTGGCTGTTGCGCCTGCGATTGCGCCCGCGATTGCAGTCGCGATCGCCGCAATGGCCCCACCGCTGGTGCACGCCGCGCCGACATTCGTCAACGGCATCACCCTGCCCGCTGGCGATCTCGACTTGTCCGGCGGCAGCACCGTCAACACCGGCCGCCTGGGTTATTTCTCCGACATCTACTACGACCCGCAGCGCAAGGAATGGTGGGGCCTGGGCGACCGCGGCCCGGGCGGCGGCCAGTTGAGCTACGAAACCCGCGTGCAGCGCTTCACGATCGACATCGATGCCGGCAGCGGCGCGATCTCGAACTTCAAGGTTGCGCAAACGATCAAGTTCCGCGACGCCGCCGGCGCGGCTTTCAATGGTTTTGCGCCGGCTGCGCCAGGGCCTCTGGGCCTGGCGCTGGACCCCGAAGGATTTGTCGTCAACCCCAAAACCGGAAGCTTCCTCGTCAGCGACGAGTACGGCCCTTCGCTCTACGAGTTCGACCGCAGCGGCAAGCTGCTGAAGACCTTTGCAACGCCAGGCAATCTTGTGCCGCAGGGCCCCGCCGACACCAACTTTGCCAACGACACCGGCAACGTGACCGGCAAACGTGGCAACCGCGGCTTTGAAGGGCTGGCCATCAGCCCAAACGGCGAGTTCGCCTTCGCGATGCTGCAAAGCCCGATGCTCCAGGAAGGCGGCTTGGCCATAGCCAACGGCGACCGCCCGGGCCTGTTCAACCGCATCGTGAAGTTCGACACCGCCACTGGCGCCGCCGTGGCGCAGTACGCCTACAAGATGGAGGCCTTCAACCAGGGGCGTGGCATCTCGGCGCTGGTGGCCATCAACGACCATCAGTTCATGGTCCTGGAGCGCAACAACCGCGGCATCGGCGTGCCCGACGGCAACACCGCCAGCCCCGACAAGAACGTCTTCATCATCGACGTCAACGGCGCGTCCGATGTCAGCAGCATCACGTTGCCCGGCAGCGGCGGCGTATTGCCGGTCGGCATCACCGCGGTGACCAAGGGCACCAAGTTCATCGACCTGGACGCCAATACGCTGTCCGCGATGGGCAACCGCAGCCCGGAAAAGTGGGAAGGCCTGGCCATCGGCCCGAAGCTCGCCGACGGCTCTTACATGATGCTCGCCGGCACCGACAACGATTTTTCGGTGAGCCAGATCTCGGGCAGCAGCACGCAGTACGACACCTACTTTCTGCCGGCCAGCGGGGCCCGCATCATCTGCGCGCTCGACGCTGCTTTCAGCGGCTGCAAATCGGTGGCCAGCAATGGCGCCGTCGGCAACGATATCGTCGATGGTTTCGATTTCAGCGGCTACCAGCTGATCCCTGCCGTGCTGCATTCGTACCGCATCAGCGGTGACGAGTTGGCCGCGTTGGGCTACATGGCGCCGGTGCCAGAACCCGGCACCTATGCGTTGATGCTGGCTGGCCTGGGCCTGGTGGCGGGCGCCGCGCGCCGCCGCCGCGGTCAGGTGCGCAAGTAAGTCGCTTGCAGCAGGCGCAGCATCAGTTCGATGCGCGCCTGCGGTGGTGTCAGCGGCCCGGCCGACGGCAGGGCCGAGGGTTTGGCGCCCATCTCATCGACGAGCACGCCGCCCCACACGCAGCGCGTGCTGCGCAACACCGCAACGCCGGCAGCCTGGGCGCGATGCAACGCGGCTTCGAGCGCCCGATGCACGCTGGCGTTGCCGGTGCCGGCGACGACGATGCCCTGCACGCCGGCGGCGACCAAGGCGTCGACAACATGACCGTCGGCACCAGCGCCACTGGTGACGATCTCGACCCAGGGCCAGGTGGCGGTCGCAAAGGGTTCCGAGCCCATCGCGGCAAGGCCAGCGATCGGCGCCGTACCGGCTGAAGACAGCGCGCTCGGCCAGTCGCGATAGCGGTGCAGGCGGCCGGCGACCAATGCCGCAACCGGCCCGCCGTCGCCGGCGTCAAAAGCATCGAGCCGGTGGCTGTGCACCTTGCGCAGATCGGCGCCCGCAAAGACGCGCCCGCCGATCAGGGCCAGCACCCCGCTGGCCAGCGGATCGCGGGCCAACGTCACCGCATCGAGCAGGTTCTGCGGCCCGTCGGCTTGCAGCGATGTCGCCGGCCGCATCGCTGCGGTCAGGACCACCGGCTTGTCCTTGGCCAGTACCACCCGGTGCAGGAAATAGGCGGTTTCCTCGAGCGTGTCGGTGCCGTGCGTGATCACGATGCCGGCGACCTCGGGCCGCGTGAGATGCGCGGTGCCACGCGCGGCGAGCCGGCACCAGATCGCAAAGTCCATATCCTTGCTGTCGACCTGCGCGACCTGTTCGGCTTCGACCGACCACGCCGCCAGCGCAGGCACCGCGTCGACGAGCGATTGCACCGAGCGCTGCGCTGCGGTGTAGCCCAGGGAATCGGTGGCACTCGCCGCGGTGCCGGCGATCGTGCCGCCGGTGCCGAGGATGACCACGGTGCCGGCTGTTGCAGCGGCGCCCGCCACGGCGCCGCTCTTTTCGAGCCCGCTCTGTGCGATCCCACTTGCCATACACCACCTGTCTGGATGAAAATACAGCCACTGGACAAATCACCAGCCGGGGCGCTGGTCAGGTATGGCCCAACCGATGACGCAACCGATGACCCAACCGATGACCCAACCGATCGACAGCCCGAAGCTTACCGACCGCCAGCAACAGATCCTCGACCTGGTGCAGAGCACGATCGAGCGTACCGGCGCGCCACCCACACGCGCCGAGATCGCGGCCGAGCTGGGTTTTCGCTCGGCCAACGCTGCCGAAGAACATTTGCAGGCGCTGGCCCGCAAGGGGGTGATCGAGCTGGTGGGCGGCACCGCGCGCGGCATCCGCCTGAAGTCCGACACCTTGCGCGCAATGAATGAAGCGCGCTTCAGCCAGTACGGCAAGCAGTTCAGCCTGGGCCTGCCGAACCTGGCGCAACTCACGCTGCCACTGGTCGGCCGGGTAGCTGCCGGCAGCCCGATCCTGGCGCAGGAGCATATCGACCAGAGTTATACGGTCGAAGCGTCGATGTTCCCGCGCAAACCCGACTACCTGCTCAAGGTGCGCGGCATGAGCATGCGCGACGCCGGCATCCTCGACGGTGACCTGCTCGCGGTGCAAAAAGCCAAGGACGCCAAAAACGGCCAGATCGTCGTCGCGCGCCTGGGTGACGAGGTCACGGTGAAGCGCCTGCGGCGCCTGAAACACCAGATCGAACTGCTCGCCGAGAACCCCGATTTCAAGACCATCATCGTGCCGCTCGACGCCGAAGACTTTGAGCTCGAAGGCATCGCCGTCGGCCTGATCCGCAACACGATGTTGATGTAGTTCGCGCGCCGGCCGCGCTGCCACCGTCGACAGCGAACTCGCCCGCGAACTCGCCCGCGAAAGCGCCGCTCTTTAGTCGATCGCGGCGCCTGGTGGCGGCGGACACTGCGGCTCAAGTCGAGCCGGCTGTGACCGATATCACCACCATGACGGGATTTACGATTTTGCGCTGGAGGAGCCGCCGGGTGCCATTTGGTGCATCCAGCCGGCTTCGCGTCGAAGTCCGCCCACCGTCGCTGCGGCACAAGCCGGCGTCGCTGTGGCAGCGGCTGTTGTTCTGGCTGCTCGCGCCGGCGCCGCAGGATTCAGCGCCGCCACTGAATCGGCTGCCCGCCGTGCGCAACGAGTTCGCCAACTGCCTGCGTGGCATCAGCCTCGCACATGCAGCGTCAACCGCGCATGAGATCGGCAACGCCCGTTCGCTGCGCGATCTGTGGCATCTGCGCGCCCGCGTCTACACCACCGTGGCGCTGCACTTGAACCAGGCCGAAGCCGAACTGCGCCTGGCCCAGCTGAACCGCCATTTCCCGACCCGCGCGCCCCGTTCGGGGTTCCTGCCGCAGTCATGAACAAGGCGGCGACGCCAATGTTTTATGGTCTGCCGCAAGACCGGCTGGCCCAGGCCGCTGCGCTGGAAGCGCTGGCCGCGGTGGCAGCCGACGCCGACTGGATTTCAGCGGCCGAGAAAATCGCCCTTGCCGATCTCGACGCCCGCCTGGCGCAGCAGCGCGTACAGGGTCGTGGCGTGGAAGTAGAGGTTCGGCGTCGCGTAATGCTTCAAGAAGGCCTCGCCCTGCAGCTTCAGCGGCTCGCTGGTGCGCCGCGCGATCACGATCTCGCGCCCTTCTGAGCCGTCGATCTGCGCCGGCGTAAAGCTGTCGACATAGTCGATCGTCTTGCGGATCCGCAAGCGCAAGTCGTCGAGCGTGGCTTCGTTGTCTTCCCACTTCGGAATCTCGACGCCGGCGAGCCGCGCCACGCCGCCCTTGGCCGAGTCGCTGGCAATCTGCACCTGGTTTTTCAGCGGCAGCATGTCGGGCGCAAAGCGCAGCGCGAGGTAGCTGTTCGGGTCGAACTTGCGGGCTTCGGCGTGGGCCTGCGCCTTGTCGAGCCAGGTCAGCATATTCGTGAGCAGGCGGCGGAAAACCGGCACGCTGGCCGAGTGCATCGAGATCGTCATCAGTAGGTCCTTCGGGTGGGCAGTGATCGGGTGAAAGGCAGGGATCGTAGCCTGCAAGGCAAAATGCCGCCCACACCATGAACATCATCATCCTCGACGACTATCAAGATGCCGTGCGCAAGCTCAAGTGCGCCGCGCTGATGGAGCCCCTCAACGCCAAGGTTTTCACCAACACCGTCAAGGGCACCGGGCAGTTGTCGGTGCGCCTGCGCGACGCCGAAGTCCTGGTGCTGATCCGCGAGCGCACCCAGTTCCCGCGCCAGTTGTTAGAAAAACTGCCCAAGCTCAAGCTGATATCGCAGACCGGCAAGGTCGGGCCGCATATCGATGTCGACGCCTGCACCCGCCTGGGCATCGCGGTTGCCGAAGGGGTCGGCTCGCCGACGGCGCCGGCCGAGTTGACCTGGGCGCTGATCATGGCCTCGATGCGCCGGCTGCCACAGTACATAGGCACGTTGAAGCACGGCGCCTGGCAACAAAGCGGCCTCAAAGCCGCGTCGATGCCAGCAAACTTCGGCCTCGGCATGGTGCTGCATGGCAAAACGCTGGGCGTCTGGGGCTACGGCCGCATCGGCCGGCTGGTGGCTGCGTACGGCCGCGCTTTTGGCATGCAGGTCACGGTCTGGGGCCGCGAAGCGTCGCGCGACGCGGCGCACGCCGACGGCTACGTGCCGGCGCCGTCCAAGGAAGCTTTTTTTGCGGCCTGCGACGTGCTCAGCGTGCACCTGCGGCTGACCGACGACACACGCGGCTGCGTGACCGCGGAAGACCTGGCGCGTATGAAACCGACGGCCCTCTTCGTCAATACCTCGCGTGCCGAGCTGGTGCAGGAAAACGCCCTCGTCTCGGCACTGAACCGCGGCCGCCCGGGCATGGCCGCGGTTGATGTCTTCGAGAGCGAGCCGATCCTGCAAGGGCACCCGCTGCTGCGCCTGGAAAACGCGGTGTGCACGCCGCACATCGGTTATGTCGAGCAGGACAGCTACGAGCTCTACTTTCGCGCGGCCTTTGAGAACGTCGTCAATTTCGTGAGCAGCAAGCCGACGAATATCGTCAACCCGGATGCCCTGAAGGTGTTGCGTTGACCCTGCCGGCGCTGGCCGCAGCGCCGGCAGCAGCAACGACACGCGCTGCACGCTGGGCCCTGATGGCCGGCAATTTTGCAATCGGCTGCGGCGTGATGGTCGCGGCCGGCTCGCTCAACGACCTGGTGCGTGCGCTCGATGTCTCGGTGGCGCTGGGTGGCCAGTTGATTGCGGTGGCCGCGTTGACGATGGCCTTTGGCGCACCGCTGCTCGCCGCTGTGGTCGGCGGCTGGGACCGGCGCCGGCTGCTCAGCCTGTCGCTGCTGTGGTTTGCCGGCGGCCACCTTCTTAGCGCGTTGATGCCGAACTACGCTGCGCTGCTGCCAGTGCGGGCGCTGACCGTCGTCGCCGCCGCGGTCTTCACGCCACAAGCCGCGGCGGCCATCGGCCACATGACCGCAGCGCAGGACCGCGGCCGTGCGATCACCTTCATCTTTCTGGGCTGGTCGCTGTCGTCGGTGGTCGGCATGCCCTTGCACGCCTACATTGGCGAAACCTTTGGCTGGCGCTGGGCGTTTGTGCTCGTCGGTGTGATTTCTCTGGTGGCGGCGGCCTGGGTCTGGCGCACGCTACCCGATGGTGTCAAACCCGCGCCGCTGTCGCTGTCGGGCTGGCACACGATCTTCACCGACCCGCGCCTGTTTGGCATCGTGCTCGTGACCGCGCTGTCGGGCGCCGGGCAGTTCACGGTCTTCACTTTTTTTGCCCCCTATTATCGCCAGGAACTTGGCGCCAGCCCGGCGCAGGTGAGCCTGCTGTTCATGTGGTTCGGGGCGTTTGGCCTCGTCGGCAATTTGCTGATGACACGCTATTTCGACCGCCTCGGCGCGTCGCGTGTGGTCGCCATCAGCTTGGGCCTGACGGCCTTGTCGTTGGCCGCGTGGCCGCTGGCCGGCGGCGTAGCCACGATGGCGATGGTGTTGGTTCCCTGGGCTCTGGGCTGCTTTTCTTCGAACTCGGCGCAGCAGGCCCGCGCCGGCCTGGCGGTGCCCGCACTGGCGCCGGGCATGATGGCCTTGAACACCTCGGCGATCTACCTCGGACAGGCGGTGGGCGCCGCCGGTGGCGGCGCTCTGCTGGCCGCCAGCGGCTACCGCTGGTTGCCGGCAGCGGGCGTGGTGTGGATGCTGGCGGCGATCGGCCTGAGCTTGTGGCTCGGCGCCCAGGCCAGAGGCTTGCAGCGTGCGTGAAATCAAAAGCGAGGTCAAAAGCGAGGTCAAGAGCGAGGTCAAGAGCGAGGCCAGCACCGCGCTCAGCGCCGCGGGCACGATCAGCCCAGGCTCGCCGGCCGATCTGTTCTTTGCTTTCAACCGCCTCGCGCTGCAAGGTTTTGGTGGCGTACTGCCGGTCGCTCAGCGTGAACTCGTCGAGCACCGGCGCTGGATGAGCGAGACCGAATTTGTCGCGCTGCTTTCGCTGGGCCAGGTGCTGCCCGGGCCGAATATCGTGAACATGGCGCTGATCTTCGGCGACCGCCACTTTGGCTGGCGCGGTGCGCTGGCCGCACTGGCCGGACTGCTGCTCGCGCCGCTGGTGATCGTGCTTGTGCTCGCGGTGCTGGTGCGCCAGGGTGCCACCTCGCCGGCGGTCAACGGCGCGCTGCGTGGTATGGGCGTGGTCGCCGCCGGCCTGGTGCTTTCGACGGCCTTCAAACTCTCTGGCGCATTGCGTGGCAACCCGATCGGCTGGGTCGCGGCCGCGGTGATCGTGGCCGCCACCACGGCGCTGGTGGCGGGGCTGCGCTGGCCGCTGGCCGGCGTGCTCGCGGTCGTCGGCCCGCTGGCCTGGGCTTTCGCCTGGTGGCGGCTGGCACGATGAGCGCAGCGGCTGCCTTCTGGCTCGGCCCGCTGGGGCTGGACGCGGCCGGATTCGGCCAACTTTTTGTGCACTTCGCGATGCTCTCGCTGCTGGCCATCGGCGGCGCGATCGCCACCGTGCCCGACATGCACCGCGTCGTCGTCGGCGATCGTGGCTGGCTCAGCGACGCACAGTTCAGCGCGTCGATCGCATTGGCCCAGGCCGCGCCGGGGCCGAACGTGCTGTTTGTGGCCGTCATCGGCTTCAACATCGGTGGCATGGCCGGTGTGCTGGCCACCCTCGCCGGCAGCGTGCTGCCATCGGCCGCGCTGGCGCTGACCGCCTCGCGCTGGGCTGATCAGCGCCGCGGCCATCGCGGCGTTCGCGCTTTCACCGAAGGGCTGGCGCCAGTGACGATCGGCTTGCTGTTATCGACCAGTTGGGTGCTCACCGACCCCTCGCGCGCACAGCCTGCGAGCTGGCTGCTCGTTGGCGGCACGCTGCTCTTCATGACCCAGACCCGGCTCAGCCCTTTGTGGCCGATCGGCATGGGTGCCATCGTCGGCGCGCTCGGCTGGGTTTGAGCGCGCCCGACGAAACCCCGACGCGACGAAGGACTCAAGACCATGAAAGCCATTGCCTATACCGAAGTCGGCGCCGCAGTCGAAGTCCTGCGTCTGATCGACTTGGCCACGCCCGAGCCGGCGGCGGATGAGTTGCGCGTGCGCTTGCACTGGTCGGGGGTCAACCCTTCGGACGTCAAGAGCCGTGCTGGCCGCCGCAGCGCGGTGCTCGCGTTCCCGCAGATCGTGCCGCACAGCGACGGTGCTGGCGTCGTCGACGCCGTCGGCGCCGGGGTTGATGCATCGCGCATCGGCGAGCGGGTCTGGATCTGGAACGGCCAATGGCGGCGCGCCCACGGCACCGCGGCGCAGTGGATTGTCTTGCCCGCCGCGCAGGCGGTGCGCCTGCCGGCAGCGGTGTCGGGCGAAGCCGGCGCCTGCCTGGGCATCCCGGCGCTGACTGCACTGCATGCGGTGCTGATCGGCGGTGGCGTGGCCGGCAAGTCGGTGCTCGTGGCCGCGGGTGCGGGCGCGGTCGGCCACTACACGGTGCAATTTGCGCGCGCGCTCGGCGCGGCACAGGTCATCGCCACGGTCAGCAGCGAGACCAAGGCGGCGATTGCGGTCACCGCTGGCGCTGACTCGACGATCAACTACAAGACCGAAGACCTCGCCGCGCGGGTGTTGTCGTTGACCGGCGGCGCCGGCGTGCAGCGCGTCATCGAAACCGATGCTGCCGCGAATATGGCGCACAACCTGGCCGCGCTGGCGCCTGAAGGTGATGTCGTGGTTTACGGCAGTGGCGCGGCCGAATTTGCGGTGCCGTTTTTCCCGGCGATATCGAAAAACGTCACGCTGCGCTGCTTCATGGTCTACAACCTTTCAGCCGCCGACCGCGAGCGGGCGTTGGCCGTCCTCGGCGTGCTGCTCGAACGCGGCACCATCCAGCACCAGATCGCGCAGCGACTGCCCTTGGCCGACGCCGCCCAGGCGCATGAACTCGTCGAGTCCGGGCGGGTTGTGGGCAATGTCGTGCTGGATTGCAGCTAAGCGCGCGTGGCGATCAGAGGCCGTGGCCTGGCACTGAGCCGCCATCGTTTACCGATGTGGTCTGCCGTTAGCGGTCAGCCTTTGGCCCGCCGCTGGCGCAGGGCTTCGTACAAACACACCGCCGATGCGACCGACACGTTGAGGCTTTCCACCGCACCAGCCATCGGGATGCGCACCAGCTCGTCGCAGGTCTTGCGTGTGAGCTGGCGCAGGCCGCTGCCCTCGGCGCCGAGCACCAGCGCCACCGGCCCGGTGAGGTTGATGTCGTAGATCGTTTTTTCGGCGTCATCGCTGGTGCCCACGATGCGGATCTCGCGCTCTTTCAATTCGTTCAGCGTGCGCGCCAGGTTCGTGACCATAAGGTACGGCGTGGTCTCGGCAGCGCCGCTGGCGACCTTGGCCACGGTCGCATTGAGGCCCACCGCGTGATCCTTGGGCGCGACCACCGCATGCGCGCCAGCCCCATCAGCCGCGCGCAGGCATGCGCCCAGATTGTGCGGATCGGTGACGCTGTCCAGCACCAGCAGCAGCGGCGCGCCGCTCACGTCATCGAGCAGCGCGTCGAGCGAATGCACCTGCGGCAGCACCGAGACACGCGCCACGACACCCTGGTGGCGCGGTGAGCCGGCGAGCCGGATGAGCCGCGCATCGTCGCTGTCGACGACCTTGACGCCAGCGGCAGCGACCCGTTCGATGAACTGGCGCATGCGCGCGTCACGACGGCTGGTTTCGATGTGGATTTCGCCGATCGACTGCGGCGCGGTTTTCAGCCGCACCGTGACGGCATGGAAGCCGAACAGGATTTTTTTGCCGGCGCTGGGTGCAGGCGCGCCAGGCGCTGCAGGCGCTGCGGCGGCGGCGACGGTCTTGGGGGTGCGTTTGCTCATCGCAGCATTGTCACCGCCATCAACAGCCCGATGAAGACCGGCTGGTGCAGCATATAAAAACTCAAGGCCCAGCGGCCGAGCAGCGCCAGCGGTTGGGCAGCGCGTGGCAACTTGCCGTGCAACCAACGGGCACGCTTCACGAGCAGCCACTGCCCAGCGGCCAGGCCCCAGAGCATCACGCCCAGCCAGGGCAGCAAAGGCACATAGTCCTCGGTGCGTGGTTTGTGCGTCACCAGCCCAGTCCATTGCAGCCAAGGCTGGTCAAACACCGGGTCGCTGACAAACCGCGGCAGCACGACCGCGATCAGCCCCAGCGGCCAAAGCCAGCCCCGCAGCGGTGCCGCGCAGCGTGCCATGACGAGCATCACAGCGATGCCATGCAAGACGCCGAAGCTGATCCAGCTCTGCGGGAACATGAACATCGAGCCGATGCTGACCAACACAGCGCATCCCGCAACCTGGGCCCAGCGGCGCCAGAAGCGCGCCCAATCCTGGCCCGCATGCAGCGCAGCGGCTTGGCCCAGGCCGGCGCAGAAGAGGAACAGGCTGACAATGCAGGTGCGCTGCACGGTCCACAGCGGGTCGGTGTAGAAGTTCTGCTTCGGGCTGATGAAGCCGAGGTGGTTGAGGTCGAAGCCGAAGTGAAAAGCGGCCATCCAGACGATGGCCAGACCCCGCAATGCGTCCAGGCGGTCATATCTCGGTGGCGGCGTGGCGGGGGCGGTCATCGGTGCATGCAACAAGGCTTCGGGTGCGCATCGTAGTCGGGCCGCTGCGGCGGCAAACGAGCCGCTGCGCAGCGCGCGGCATCAGGCTTTTCCCGGGCTGGCAAACCTTTGACCCGGCTTCAGCCGGCGCCCATACTGCGACATTCCATTTTTGACGACGAGAAACCGATGGGCCTGCGACTCAAATTCAACCTCGTGCTGCTGCTGGTCTTTGCAGTCGGCATGGCGGTATCGGCCTGGGTCTCGCGCGGGCTGCTCGACAGCAATGCCAAGGCCGAGACGCTGCGCAGCGCCGGCCTGATGATGGAGGCGGCGCTGTCGGTGCGCGGCTACACCGTCAAGCAGATCAAGCCGCTGCTCGACCCGCAGCTCGCCACCACCTTCTTGCCGCAGACCGTGCCGGCGTATGCCGCGACCGAGATCTTCGCTGCGCTGCACACCAAATACCCCGACTTTGGCTACAAGGAGGCGACGCTGAACCCGACCAACCCGCGTGACCGCGCGGTCGAATGGGAAAGCGACATCATCGAAAAATTCCGCAACGACAGCAGCGCCACCGAATTCGCCGGCGAACGCGAAACCGCGTCGGGGCGGATGCTCTTCTTTGCGCGGCCGATCACGATCAAGGACCCGGCCTGCCTGGTCTGCCATTCGGTGCCGGCAGCCGCACCCGCGTCGATGATCAAGATCTACGGCCCGAACAATGGCTTCGGCTGGAAGCACATGGAAACCATCGGCGCGCAGGTCGTCTCGGTGCCAATGTCGGTGCCGCTGGCAAATGCACAGCGCACCTTCAACACCTTCATGCTGTCGTTGGGTGCCATCTTCCTGGCGACCTTCGTGGTGCTGAACCTGATGCTGTCGTGGCTGATCATCGGGCCGATCTCCAAGATGTCGGCGGTGGCCGACAAGGTCTCCACCGGCGACTTCGATGTCGCCGAATTCCCGGCCCGCGGCCGCGACGAGATCGGGGTGCTCGCCGCGTCGTTCAACCGCATGCGGCGCAGCCTGCAAAAAGCCCTCAAGCTGCTCGACAACTGAGAAATGGTGCCCCTGGCTCACTTCGTTCGCGTCCCCCGAGGGGAATCAGCGCCCTTGGGGCGGCCCGGCGGGCGCTGAGATGTCCGCGCCCGCACAAAGCCTGCCCGAGCGCATCGGCAAATACCTCGTCCGGCGTGTCATCGGCACCGGCGCGATGGGCACCGTCTACGAAGGCTTCGATCCGGTGATCGAGCGCCGGGTGGCGATCAAGACGATCGGGGTGCAGTACCTGGCGGATTCTTCCGACGCCGCGGTGACGCGCTTCAAACGCGAAGCGCAGGCCTCGGGCCGGCTGCAGCATCCGGGCATCGTGGCGGTCTACGAATACGGCGAAGACGCGAGCCAGGCCTTCATCGTGATGGAGTATCTCGAGGGCCGCAACCTGCGCGAGATCCTGCGCGCCAGGAAGGGGCCGCTGCCGCTGATCGACACCTACGGCCTGACGCGCCAGTTGTTGATTGCGCTGGACTACTCGCACCAGCAAGGCGTCGTGCACCGCGACGTGAAGCCGGCCAACCTGATGGTCATCAATGGCCTCAAGCTCAAGGTCATGGACTTCGGCATCGCGCGCATCGAAAGCTCGTCGATGACGCAGACCGGCTCGGTGCTCGGCACGCCCACCCACATGGCGCCCGAGCAACTGAAAGGTTTGCAGGCCGATGGCCGCGCCGACCTCTGGGCAGCGGGCGTGATCCTCTACGAAATGCTCACCGGGCATTCACCTTTTGCCGCCGATTCGCCAGCCGCGGTGATGCACCATGTGCTGCACGCCGAACCGATCCTGCCGTCGAGCCACGACAGCAGCATCGGCCCCGCCTTTGATGCCGTTGTGGCGCG